>NZ_JAMXIO010000007.1:0-140687 GCF_059651515.1 Oerskovia sp. 140933 | reverse complement strand
GGCACGGACGACCTCGACCCCGTTCTGTGCTGCTGGCTACCGGCTACCGGGTGTCAGCTCCGCTGCTCGAGGTACCAGCCGATGAGCGACTGCGTCGACGGGTCCTGCTCGGCGAGCGCGGACGCGTCGCCCGCGACGGCTGGGGCGATCTCGTTGGCGAGCTTCTTGCCGAGCTCGACGCCCCACTGGTCGAACGAGTCGATGCCCCACACGACGCCCTGGACGAACGTGATGTGCTCGTAGAGCGCGATGAGCTGGCCCAGGACCGAGGGCGTGAGCGCGGGGGCGAGGATCGACGTCGTCGGGCGGTTGCCCGAGAACACGCGGGCGCTCACGAGGTCCTCGGGAGTGCCCTCCGCACGGACCTCGTCGGCGGTCTTGCCGAACGCGAGGGCCTTGGTCTGGGCGAAGAAGTTCGCGAGGAACAGCGAGTGCACGTCGACCTCGCCCGCCGAGGAGTCCACCAGCGGGTGCGCCGGGTTGGCCACGGCGATGAAGTCCGCGGGGATCAGGCGCGTGCCCTGGTGGATGAGCTGGTAGAACGCGTGCTGCCCGTTGGTGCCGGGCTCGCCCCAGAAGACCTCGCCGGTCTCGGTCGTGACGGGCGAGCCGTCCCAGCGCACGGACTTGCCGTTGGACTCCATGGTGAGCTGCTGCAGGTACGCCGGGAAGCGGTGCAGGTACTGCGCGTAGGGCAGCACGGCGTGGGTGTGGGCCCCGAGGAAGTTGACGTTCCACACGTTGAGCAGGCCCATGAGCGCGGGCACGTTCTGCGCGAGGGGCGCGGTGCGGAAGTGCTCGTCGATCGCGTGGAAGCCCGCGAGGAACTCCTCGAAGCGGGCCGGGCCGATCGCGATCGCGAGCGACGTGCCGATCGCGGAGTCGACCGAGTAGCGTCCGCCGACCCAGTCCCAGAACCCGAACGCGTTGGCGGGGTCGATCCCGAACGCCGCGACCTTGTCGAGCGCCGTGGAGACCGCGACGAAGTGCTTGCCGACGGCGGCCGTGCGGGCGTCCTCCGAGTCGATGTCCAGCGCCCCGACCGCAGCCAGCTCGGTCCACAGCCAGTCGCGCGCGAGGCGCGCGTTGGTCAGGGTCTCGAGCGTGCCGAACGTCTTGGAGGCGACGATGAACAGCGTGGTGCGCGGGTCGAGGCCTGCGGTCTTCTCGGCGACGTCGGTCGGGTCGATGTTGGACACGAACCGGACGTCGAGGTCCTCGGCCTTGTAGGGCAGCAGGGCCTCGTAGGCCATGACGGGGCCCAGGTCCGAGCCGCCGATCCCGATGTTCACGACCGTGCGCACGCGCTCGCCCGTGACGCCCTTCCACTCGCCCGAGCGCACCTTGTCGGCGAACGCGTAGACCTTGGCGAGCTCGGTGTGCACGTCGGCGTCGACGTCCTGGCCGTCCACGGTCAGCCCCGGGACGGCGCCGGCGGGCCGGCGCAGCGCGGTGTGCAGCACGGCGCGGTCCTCGGTCACGTTGATGTGGTCGCCCCGGAACATGGCGTCGCGGCGCCCGACGAGGTCGACGTCGTCCGCGAGGCGCACGAGGAGCTCGAGGGTCTCGTCGGTCACGAGGTTCTTCGACAGGTCGACGTGGAGGTCGGCGGCGTCGAACGTGAGGCGGGCGGCACGGCCCGGGTCCTGGGCGAACCAGGTGCGCAGGTCCGGGTCGAGCGCAGCCTGGTGGGCCGTGAGGTCGGCCCAGGCGGGAGTGGTGGTGGCGTCGATCGGCGGTGTGCTCGCAGTGCTCACGATGGTCTCGCTGCTCCCTGGTCGGTGGGGTCGTGGGGGTGTCCCGGGGGTGTGGCCGGACCCGACAACCGTAGGCCGCGACCTGCGGGGTTGTCCTGGCGGCTCACGGTGCGAGCGGTTGTGAGGTGTGTTGCCGGACATTCGTGCACGCCCGACGGCGGAGCGTCCGTCGGGCGTGCACCGTCACCGTGCTCCGCGGGTCGGGTGCGCGACGAGGTCCGGTCAGGAGAGCTTCTTCTGCCAGACGGCCGCGACCCCGACGGGCTCGAACCCGAGTGCGACGTTGATCGCGAGCATGTGCTCGTTCTCCTGGGCGTTCCAGGTGTTGATGCGGCGCTCGCCGGGCCGGCGTCCACCGTAGGCGCGCAGGTTGGCGACCTTGACGAGCATCCCGAGCCGGTGGCCGCGGTGCTCGCGGAGGACGAGCGTGTCCTCCTGGAAGGCGAAGGGCACGTCGGGGACGGGCATCTGCAGCACCGAGAAGGCTGCGAGGGTGCGCGTGGGGACGTGCTCGGCGACCGTGATCAGCACGTGCTGGTGCCGTCCGGCGAGGTCGCGCAGGTGGCTGCGGACGCGGGCGGCGTCCCAGGGGCTCTCGGCGACGTCGAGGCCAGCGTTGGGGATGTCGGTGCTCATGCGGGTCCACAGGACCGCGACCTGGTCCTCCCACGCGGTCGGTACCTCGTCCCACCAGGTGTGCAGCCGGTAGTCGTCTCCGGCCGTCTCGGCGGACCGCGCGTCGAGGGTGTCGAGCAGGGCGGGGTCGACCGGGAGCCGGAGGACGGAGGCGCGCTCGACCTGCTCGAGCGTGAACCCCCGCCCCAGCGCGAAGCGTGCCGGCCGGGACGCGGCGGGCACGCGGCCCGCGCCCGTGGGGGCGTCGAGGGCGCCGGGACCGGGGGCGGGCTCGGGCGAGTGGTTGCTGAAGGTGATGACCGTGGTCCGCTCCGCGGCGCGCGCGATCTCCTCGATCCGTGCCAGGAGCACGTCGCCGATGCCCTGGCCCTCGAGCCCGGGGCGCACCATGAGCGTGACGTACGCGAGGTGCGTGTTGCTCACGGTCGCGAGGTTGACGATCGCGGCGCCGCCCACGTCGCGGGGGTCCTGGGTGGTGCCGTCGGCGGGCGGGAGGTCGTCGTCGGGTGAGGCCTCGGAAGCCGTCCGCGGTGCCCCTCCAGGAGCCTCTCCGGGGAGCGCGACGACCAGGACCTTGCGCTGGTACTCCTGCTGCTGGAGCGCCCCGTGGATCACGGGCAGCGGGGCCCACCAGTCGGTCCACCCCCAGGTCGCGAGCTGCACGTCGTGCTCGATCTCGCTGTACGCCTGGTAGGCCCAGATGTCGGGGTGCTCGAGCGTGGGCGGGACGGGAGGTGCGTCGACCGCCCGCCAGGTCGGGCCGGTGGGGGCCGCCGGCCCGGGTGAGGTCTGGGTGCTCGTCATGCGCTCCACTCTCGTGCCCCGTGGCCTGCTCGGGCCAGACAATAACGACACATCGCTCCCGTCGGGCGGTCGGGCGCGCCGCGCGGCACGCCCGGCGGGAGAGCGGACTACGAGGCCGGGGTGATGCTGACGTCGCCGTTACGGGTCGTGACGGCGAGGATGTGGTTGCTGGAGTCGGACCGGGACACGCTCACGTCGTCCGTGCCCTTCTTGGTGGTGACGTCCACGCGGTACTCGGTATCGGGCAGCGCGAGGCCGACGTCGCCGTCGTTGCTGTCGACCTCCACGCGGTCGGGAGCAGCGGAGAACGTCAGGTCGATGTCGCCGTTCCTGGTGTCGGTGGTGACGGTCTTCGCAGACAGCCCTGTGCCGTTGACGACCATGTCCCTGCCGGTCAGGGTCAGGGTCGGGCTGCTGATCCGTGCGAGGTCGGCTCGGCCGTCGACGGCGCTGACCGTCAGGTCGGCGCTGAAGCCGCTGGCGTCGATCAGGCCGTTCTTGTTCTTCGCGACCACAGCGACGCCGTCGGGCACGTGAACGGTGAACCTGCCCTGGCAGCTGATCGCGAGTCCGTTGCAGTCCACCGAGAGGCTCAGCGTGTCCCCGTCGAGAGTCTCCGTCGCTTCTGGGCTCTCACCGTTCGTGGTTCCTGCGATCTGCCGATCGACCGTCACCTCGTCGCTGCCGCCGGGGACGAGGACGAGGTCTGCGGTTCCCGCGTCGATGGTGAGCGACCGACCCTCGTAGGGGAAGGTCTGCGACACGGTGTCGGCACCGGAGAGGTCAGCGACTCCTCCGCCACCGCTCGAACAACCGGCGGTGAGGGCTGCGAGGGCGAGGATGCTTCCGACGGCGAGCGTAGTGCGGATCTGGATCTTCACGAGGGTCTCCGTGTCAGGGATGGAAATGTACGGGGTCTGGTGGGTCAGCCGGCTCGGAGCGCTCGCGGGAGTTGTGGGCGCGAGGCAGCGGACGCCTGGGCGACGAGAGCCAGGACTGGTGTCGTGAGTGCGAGGAGGGCGAGTCCGTCGAGCGCGGCTCAGGGGATTCCGTGGATCGATGCGACGGATTCCGTGCGGCACCCGCACCGTCCCGCTCCGCGCCCCGGCACCGGAAAGGCCCCGGCACCGGAAAGGCCATACCGACGTCGCGAAGGCTGAAGCATGATTCGGAGGTCGCTTGGCATGCAACCATTTCACCAGCGTTCGGCGCGCAGCACAGTAGTGCCAAGTACCGTTCTGGGCGGCCAGAGGTAGAGCTGGCTCTACCTTTGGCGCAGGGGGCGTCAAGGTAACATGGTGGGGTGTCCAGGCTCCGTGTCGGCCGTCGAGTGCTGACAGAGGTGCTGGCTGCGATCGCCTTCCCTGTCCAGCTGATCGGCCTGTTCGTCGCACCTGTGTCTGCGGTGGTCGTCGCAGAGCTCGACCGGCTCAGAGCCCAGGCCTGTGGCGAGCCGAGCTTTCCCCTGAAGCCGTCCACCGCTACCTGGCGCTCATGGGTGAAGAACCGTTTGCGTACGCGTTCTCTGTGGAGCACGGACATACCGGTCTACCTGTGCGCGATCGTCTTGAGTGCCGCGTCGTTGTGGATCAGTTTCTGGGGTTTCGCAGGCGGCCTGGTGCTCGTTCTCGAGCCGCTCTTCTGGTCGTTCGGCATCGCGGCTCAGATGGGCCCGTTCATTCCGCAGTCAATGACGCACGCGATTCTCGCAGCCCCCGCAGGAGTGCTCCTCGGGTGCGCGGCACTCGCGCTCCTGACGGGAATCTCACTCCTGCGTGACGCCCTGCGCACAGCCTTCTCGCGTGAGCAGGATCCTGACCTCGTCGCCAAGGTCGATGAGCTGCGCAGCAGCCGGGCATCACTGACCCGTGCATTCGAGCTCGAGCGACAACGCATCGAGCGAGACCTGCACGACGGTGCCCAGCAGGAGCTGGTGGCCGTGATCATGCGCCTGGGGATGCTCGAGGCGGCCGCTGCGTCGACCGAGGCGCCCGCCGTGATGAGTCAGGCGACCCAGGCCCGTGAGCATGCCGAACAGGCTCTCGCCAGGCTCCGGCAGACGGTGCGTGACATCCACCCTCGGGAGCTGACCGACCTGGGTCTCACCGCAGCCGTGGGGGAGCTCGCCGCACGGTCGCCACTGCGCATCGAGCTCGACGCGTCAGGAGACGACGCCTTGCTCTCCGCCCCTGCAGCGGCCGCCGCCTACTTCACGATCTCCGAAGCCCTGACGAACATCGTCAAGCACGCTGGTACGGACCAGGCCGTGATCGAGCTCCGTTGCGACCACACAGGTGTTCGGCTTCGCGTAGCGGATTCAGGCAAGGGTGGTGCGGAGGTCGGTGCCGGAACAGGGCTTGCCGGCCTGATGGAACGCGTCCGAAGCGTGGGAGGGAAGCTCGAGGTCTCCAGCCCGGTCGGCGAAGGTACGATCGTCGCAGCTGCTGTGCCGGCTGAACCACCCTGGTGACGCATGACGCAGACAGGCAGGAAGAAGGGCGCATGAGGGTCGTTCTGGCTGACGACACGACACTCATGCGAGCGGGGATCCGCGAGATCCTCACCGCGAACGGCCACGAGGTGGCACGTGAGTGCGAGGACGCCACCGAGCTGGTTGCCGTGATCGACGACCTCGCGCGCACAGGCGACGCACCCGACATCGTGATCACCGATGTGCGCATGCCACCAGGCAACACCGACGACGGGTTGCGGGCGGCGCTCGAGCTGCGGTCACGGCACCGTGACCTGCCGCTGCTGATTCTCTCGGCCTACGTCGTCGGCCCCTATGTGCGCGAGCTCCTCAGCGGGCCCGGAGCGGACGGTGGGGTCGGCTACCTCCTCAAGGAGAAGGTCGGGCGCGTCACGGACTTCCTCCGCGCACTCGACACCGTTGCCGCTGGCGGTGTGGTCATCGACCCGGAAGTCGTCAAGCACGCCACCGGGGCCGGCAAGCAGGACAGTCCGCTGTCGCGTCTCACCGATCGCGAGCGTGAGGTGCTGATGCTCATGGCCGAGGGACACTCGAACACGGAGATCTCTCGTGAGCTCCGTCTCTCCGGTGCCGCCGTCAGCAAGCACGTGTCCAACATCTTCCTCAAGCTCGGTTTCTCGCCCGACCAGGACAACCGGCGGGTGAGAGCCATCCTCGCCTGGTTCGAGCATCGTTGAGCTGATCGCCGGCCGACCCGCCCACCCGGCGCCCGCGGGGGGCCGTCCCGTGCACGCCCTGCGCCTCGGGCGAGTCGAGCGAGTCCGGGACGGGCACGCGCAGGACGCGCTACGCCGTCGGGCCGCTCACGCGCCCACCCGCTTCTGCCAGCCGGCGTACCCGCCGGCGGGCGTGAAGCCCAGGTCGATGTTGATCGCGAGCATGTGGTCGTTCTCCTCGGCGTTCCAGGTGTGGATGCGTTCGGTCGTGGGCCGGCGCACGGCGAGCTCGTCGAGGTTCACGACCTTGACGAGCATCCCGAGCCGGCGCCCGCGGTGCTCTCGCAGGACCAGGGTGTCCTCCTGGTAGGCGAACGCGGGGCGGTCCTCGGGGTAGTCCAGGACCGAGAACGCGGCGAGCGTGCCCGACGGCACGTGCTCGGCGACCGTCATGAGCAGGCCGTGGCCCTTGGCGCGCAGCTCCTCGAGCCAGACGCCCACGCGCCGCGCGTCCCACGGGTCCTCGCGGAAGTCGATGTCGCCCAGGGGGGCGTCGGTGCTCATGCGCGTGAACAGCGTCCCGACCTGCTCGCGCCACTGCTCGGGGACGTCGTCCTCCCAGACGTGCGTGCGGTGGTCGGGACCGGCGGCGGCCAGGGCCTGCGCGCGCAGGCGGTCGAGCGCTCCGGGGTCGACGGGCAGCGGCAGGATCGAGTGCCGCTCGACCTGCTCCAGGACGTACCCCTTGCTGCGGACGAACCGTGGGCCGGGATCGTCCGCCGGGACGCGCCCGGCGCCCGTGCGCGCCTCGAGGGCGCCTGGTCCGGGCGCAGGCTCGGTGCCGTGCTGGGTGTCGGTGAACAGGACCGTCCTGCCTGCGTCGACGAGGACCCGCTCGCCCGTCTCCCACAGCGCGCTCCCGATCCCGTGGCGTCGGTGCGCGGGGCGGACCTGCACGGACAGCTCGCCCAGGTGCGTGTTGCTGCTGGTCGGCAGCGCGACGGCCAGGTGGCCGAGCACGTCCTGCGGTCCCGGGGTCTCGGGGGCGTCCGTGCGGACCGCGACGAAGCGCTGCTTGGTCGTGTACTCCTGGCTGTCCATCCCCGCGAGGACGTCTCGTGCCTCGTCGGCGAGGTCGTCGTAGCCGTGGATCTCGGTCGTGACCTCGGCCTCGACCTGGGCGATGCCGAGGTAGGCCCACGCGTCGGGGGAGTCGAGGTCGGTGGGGTGCGGGGCCTCGACGATCTGCCAGGTCGGCGTCGACTCGGTGGGGGGCTGGCTCATGTCCTCAGAATCTCGCGCGAGGCGCGAGCGGTCCACGGGTTTTCGGGGCGTGACGGGGGCGCGGCCCGGTCTCCTGGGCCGCGCCCCTCGGTGCGCCCGACGGCGCAGCGTGGGTCAGGCGTTCGACCTCCGGCCCGCGATGAGGCCCCAGATCAGCAGGACCACGAGCGAGCCGATGAACGCCCAGAACCAGGTCGAGAAGGACCAGAACTCCTGGTTGGGGTCCGAGCCGAACGCCCGGCCGATGAACCCGCCGACGAACGCCCCGACGACACCGATGATCAGGGTCACGACCCACCCGCCTGCTGCCCTGCCCGGCATGATGGCGCGGGCGATGGCCCCCATGATGAGTCCGATCACGATCCACGACAGAAACCACATGGTCCACTCCGTTCGTCGGACGAGCCCGACGGCCGACGACGACAGGGTCGGGGCCGGACCGGCGCCGTCGCCGGTCGGTACCACCGTGGCACGCTCGCACGGGACGCGCACGCCCATAGGGGGGGGGGGGCGATCCGCGCACCGGACCGCAGCGCGACGTGCGCAGCCTACGCTGGGGTGGTCCGACGTCGGGAAGGGAAGTGAGCATGCGGGTCGACAGCTGGCTCTGGGCGGTCCGCCTGACCAAGAGCCGTTCGGTCGCGACGGCCGCGTGCCGCGCGGGCCACGTCAAGGTCGACGGCGTGCGCGTCAAGCCGTCCGCGACGCTCAAGGTCGGCAGCACCGTGACCTACCGCGGGGGCGACCGCGAGCGGGTTGTGGAGGTCGTCGAGCTGCTCGCCAAGCGGGTCGGGGCGCCCGAGGCCGCGAAGGCGTACGTCGACCACAGCCCGCCCGTGCTGCCGCGCGAGGCCGTGCCGTTCGTGCCCGTGCGCGACCGCGGTGCGGGGCGGCCGACCAAGCGGGAGCGCCGCGAGATCGACAAGCTGCGTGGCCGGGACCTGCCACCGGTCTGACCCGACGCGGCCCGGCGTCGTGCGAGACGGGTGGTCGCGCACGAGACGGGTGCCTCGGGCCCTGACGTGGGCGCCCGTCTGGGACCGGACCACCCGTCTCGCGGCTCAGACCGCACCGAACCACAGGTGCGGCCGCCGCTCGAGCCCGACCGTGAGCCCCGGTGGGACCAGCCGCAGCACCCGCCGGACGAGCTCCGCGCCGTCGCCGAGGTCCTTCATGGTCACGCGCAGCATCCGCCACCCCTCCTCCTCGATGCTCTCCTGCCGCCGCTTCTCCTCGAAGAGGACCTTCGCAGGGTCACCCTGGGCGAGCGTCGAGTACTTCACGAACCCGTCGAACTCGACCAGGACCCGCCACCGCGGCCAGCCCAGGTCGGACCGGAACGTCCCGAGCCGGGTGGCGACCGGGACCTGCGTGGCCGGCACGGGCAGGCCACGACGCAGCACGTGGAACCGGACCGCCGACTCGCCGGGTGACTCCGCCCCTGGGGTGCCGAGCGCCACGAGCGCTCGTGCCCGCGGTCCCTCGCCCGTCCCCGACCCGGTCGAGGACGGCGTGCAGGTGCTCGACCCGCAGACCACGGCGGAGGGCGGCGTCGACGACCACGAGCCCGTCGAGCGCGGGCAGCGTCCGTGCGCAGTCGACGACCGTGCGGGCGAAGGACGTCACGGGGTAGCCGAGGCGCACGGCGGTGTCGGTCGGGCCGAGCAGCGACTGGTGCCGCACCAGGTCCGCACCCTCTCCGGGAGTTCCTGGACGGTGGCGCTGCACGACGTGCACGCGATCAGGGGATCGCCACAGCGGCAGGTCCCACACGAGGGCCGCGCTGTCCTGGCTCAGGACGAAGGGGCTGCGCAGCTGGCGGGACACGGCCTCGACGTGGGCGACGGCCCGGAGCCGGTCGAGCGCGTGGCCGACGGCGGGCTCGTCCGAGGACCTCAGGCGGTAGGCGCCGCGGCGGACCTTCTCGAGCAGGCCCTGCGACAGCGCGGTGCGCAGGAGCGGCCGTGGGAGCTGGGCGGCCAGGACCACGCCGCCTGGGCGGGAGGCGAGCGAGACCAGGTGGTCGGGGAGCGAGGTCGTCATGGCCGCGATGGTGCCCGCCCCGCCGGCCCGACGGCGCCGCTCGCGCCGGGCTGTGGACAGCGGTCGCCCTGTGGTCGGGCTTCGCGCGTTGCGGCGGCTGGGGTCGCCGGTGGGCGGGTGCACGGGGTGCCGGACCGAGCGGCGCGAGACGGGTGGTCGCGCACGAGACGGGTGTCTCGGGCCATGACGTGGGCGCCCGTCTGGGACCGGACCACCCGTCTGACGGAGGGAGTGCCGCGCAGCACGACGCCCGGGCCTCCTGGTGGAACAGGTGACCCGGGCGCGGTTCTGGTGCGGTGTCGATCAGCCCGCTCTCCTGCGGGCCGGTCGATCGGTGGTCAGGTCAGCAGGCGCCGAGATCCTTCCACGCGCCCCACTGTCCGCTCGTGCCGGGGTTCTCCCCGGTGTTCCACCACTTGGCCTCGTACGTCTTGTTGTTGTACGAGACGCGGTTGCCGCCCGTGTAGACCGAGCCGGCCGCCCAGGCGGGGGCCGTGCAGACCCCGGTGCCGCCCGTGGTGCCGCCGGTCGTGCCACCCGTCGTCCCGCCGGTCGTGCCGCCCGTGGTGCCGCCCGTGGTGCCGCCGGTCGTGCCACCGCCGTTGACCGTGAGGTCCACGCAGTTGTAGAAGGCGTTGACGGTGTTGGACACGTTCCAGCGGGCCAGGATCGTGTGGTTGCCCGAGGGCAGGTTGGTCAGCGTGTGCGAGATGTTGCTCGGGGGCTGTGCGCCGCCCTGGCTGAACGTCTGGTGCAGCTTGCCGTCGACGAAGTACTCCCACGTGCTCGTGTTGTGCGCGGCCGTGAGCTTCCACTGGAACGTCACCGAGCTGCCGACGCTCTTGCGCGGCCAGGGCTTGCTGTTGTCGTCGAGGATCGAGAACCCGCTGCCGCCCGAACACTGCATCGATCCCTTGGGGGCCTCGACGCTCTGCGGCTCGTACTTGACGCCACCGCAGTCGAAGGACGTGGCTCCGGTCGCACAGTTGTCCTGCCTGCTGGGCGGCGACGTGATCCACCCGTGGGCCGACGCGGCGGGGGCCACGACGATGGGGGCGGCGATCGCGGCCACCCCGAGGACGGCGGCAATCATTGCCGCGCGTAGTCGTCTCATCTTTTCTTCTCGCTCTCCATGGCAGTCGGTAGGGCCCCATTGCCGGGCGACCTACACATGTCGAATCGGACAAGTTCGACGCTATGCAACGAAATCGGGATGCACAATCCGGTGAAGCACGTAGGGGGGACTACGTATCGGCTGCAAATGTGGGACCGGAATGAAGAAAAGGTGACGCCGGGCCGGGGAATTCCCCGACCCGGCGTCACCGGTCGTGCGTCACGCGTCAAGCGGTCCTCAGCAGGCGCCGAGGCTCTTCCAGGGGCCCCACTGCGCGGTGGCGTCGGGCTTCTCACCCTTGGTCCACCACTTGGCCTCGAACAGCTGGCCGTTCAGGGAGACCTTGGCGCCGCCCGTGTAGGCGACGGCCGTGTCCCATGCCCCGGCAGAGCACTGGGCGCCACCGGTCGTCCCGCCGGTCGTGCCGCCGGTCGTGCCGCCCGTGGTGCCACCGGTCGTGCCGCCCGTGGTGCCACCGGTCGTGCCACCACCGGTGACGGTGAGGTCGACGCAGTTGTAGAACGCCATCGGGGTGTCAGCGACGTTCCAGCGCGCGAGGACCGTGTGGTCGCCGGCAGGCAGGTTGGTCAGCGTGTGGGAGATGTCCTTCGCGGGCTGGGCGCCACCCGAGCTGAACGTCTGGTGGAGCTTGCCGTCGACGAAGTACTCCCACGTCGTCGTGGCGTGGTTGGCCGTCAGCTTCCACTGGAACTTCACGGAGGAAGCGACCGAGGTGCGCGGCCAGGGCTTGCTGTTGTCGTCGAGGATGGCGTAGCCGCTGCCCCCGCTGCACTGCATCGATCCCTTGGCGGCCTCGACGCTCTGCGGCTCGAACTTGATGCTGCCGCAGTCGAAGGACGTCGCGCCCGTGGCGCAGTTGTCCTGACGGCTCGGCGGGGAGGTGATCCACCCGTGTGCGGAGGCGGCGGGCGCCAGCACCACGGGGGCAACAATGGCGGTCGCGCCGAGCACGGCGGCGATCATTGCCGCACGTAGTCGTCTCATCTGCATCTCGCTTTCGTTGTGGTGGACGACGAGACGCAGCGGCCTCGGGTCCACCTCGACCAGAACGCTGCGACGCTAAGCCAGGGGTCGTTGAGTCTTCAAACAGCGACGCGGCATAAGGGTAATCACGTATGTGCTCGCGGAAACGCAGAAAAATGGCGTCCTGGTGCGCCTGGCGGGCGGCGCCGTCGGGCAGATGAGAGGCAGGTGAGAGGAGGCTCACGCAGAATCGTGTGGAGAACCCCTATACGGACAGATCTGCCCATAACAGGCTCGCGGGCCTCTCGCCCGCCGAACGTTCCCCGCGTGACCGCGGGCCGCCCCGGCGCCGGTGGCCCGGAGGACGAAAGTCCCACGCCCCCGGGACCGTCGTCCGTGGCTCGCGAGAGCCGTTCTCGGGGAGGCTGGAGGCATGTCGAACCACGAAGAGAACATGAGTGCTGCCGTCGTCTTCGAGTCGATGTTCGGGAACTGCGAGAAGGTCGCCCGCCAGATCGCCGCCGGCATGGCGACGGGGGTTCCCGTCAAGGTGGTGGACGTCGCGGACGCGGTGGCGGACCCGTCGATCCTGGACGACGTCGCGCTCGTGGTCGCCGGTGGCCCCACGCACTCCATGTCCATGAGCCGTCCCGGCACCCGTGCCGAGGCCGTCCAGCGCTCGGGCGGGACGGTGCCCGCGCGCAACGTCGGCCTGCGCGAGTGGTGCGTCGCGCTGCAGGACCGCTCGGACGAGCACGGTCCCCGCTGGGTCACGACGTTCGACACCCGCACCGCCCTCGGGCGTGCGATCCCCAGCTCGGCCTCTCGTGCGGCCGCCCGCATCATCACGCGCAAGGGCTACGAGATGCTCGTGCCGCTCCGGTCGTTCCTCGTCGAGGACGCGGCCGGGCCCCTGGTCGACGGACACCTCGAGGAGGCGTACGTCTGGGGCGAGAAGATCGCCGCAGCCCTGCGGGCGCAGGCTCTGGTCGCCGCCTGACGAGGGCGGGGTCGAGGACCGCGGTCGAGCACGGACGGGGAAGACGGGCTCGGCCGCGGAGGTACGGCACGGCGACGGACCACGGGCGTCACACGCGCCGCGCCGCACGACGCGCCGCACGACGCGCCGCGCCGCACGACGCACGTGGAGCGGCGCCGCACGACGCACGTGGAGCGGCGCCGGGCCGCGGGACGCCGCCGCGGGGGACCGGGAGCGCCCGGGACTACCCGGAGCGGGTGATGCGACGTCCGCCGCGGACGAAGGACCGTGGGGGGACGATCCCGACGGCCTCTGGAGTGCATCATGAGCGACACCGCCCCGCCGACCGCCCCCGACACCGTGGTCCTCGTCCACGGGCTGTGGATGACGCCGCGCTCCTGGGAGCACTGGGTCCCGTACTACGAGGCCAAGGGGTTCCGCGTGCTCACGCCCGGGTACCCGGGGTTCGAGATCGAGGTCGAGGCGCTGCGCGAGAACCCCGACGTCATCGCGCGGCTCACCGTCCCCGAGACGGTCGACCACCTCGCGGGCGTCGTCGAGGGCCTCGACCGGCCCCCGATCATCATGGGCCACTCGTTCGGCGGCACCCTGACCCAGCTCCTGCTGGCCCGCGGGCTGGGGGCCTCGGCCGTCGTGATCGACGCCGCCCCGACCGAGGGCGTGCGCGTCAACCCGCCCTCGCAGATCAGGTCGCTCTTCCCGATCCTCAACAACCCCGCCAAGGCCCACCGCGCGGCGGGGTTCACGCCCGAGCAGTTCCACTACGCGTTCACCAACACGCTCACGGCGGAGGAGTCGCGCGAGGTCTACGACCGATACCACATCCCTGCTCCGGGGAGCTGGGTGTGGGCCTACGGGCTGATCGCGAACTTCAAGCCGGGCAAGCAGGAGATGGGTCGACTACGACGCCGACCGGGCGCCGCTCCTGTTCGTGACGGGCGGTGAGGACCACATCATGCCGCCGTCCGTGAACCACTCGAACGCGCACAGGTACCACCGGTCGCCCGCGCTGACCGAGGTCCGCGACTTCGCGGGCAGGTCCCACTGGACGTGCGCCGAGCCCGGCTGGGAGGCCGTCGCCGACGCCGCCCTGGAATGGGCGGTCGCGCACGCCCGGGCGCCCCAGGGAGCGGACGAGCCGGCCTGAGCCGGGGACCGTCGGGACCGACTGCCGGGCGTGCCTACCGCGGCACGGGCGTGCCGCCGTCGGGCGGGCGGAGCGCGTGCGCGAGCTGACGCCGGGACGTGACACCGAGCTTCCGGAACGCCTTGCGCAGGTGGTAGTGCACGGTGTGCGTGCTGATGAACAGGTGCGCGGCGATCTCCGCGTTGGTCGCGCCCGTGGCCGCGATCTCGACCACGGCCTGCTCCTGCGCGGTGAGTCCCGTCGTCGGGCGGTCGCGCGGCGTCGGTGCCCGTCCGGTGACGGCGCTCAGCTCGCGGCGTGCGCGCGCCGCGAAGGGTGCGGCGCCCATGCCCTCGAACAGGTCGAGCGCGGTCGAGAGCGCGTCGGCGGCCTCACGCCGTCGGCGCCTGCGCCGCAGCCACTCACCGTGCAGGAGGTGCGTCCGGGCGAGGTCCGCGACCGACCGCGTCCGTGACAGGTGTCCGACGGCGGCGCGGAAGTGGGCGTCGGCCTCGCCCTCGGGGGCGACCAGCGCGCGCGAGCGGGACAGGACGCCCAGGCCCCACGGGGCGCCGCTCGCGAGGGTGACGGCGGCGAGGCGGTCCAGCGCCGAGAGCGCGACGTCGTCGTGGCCGCTGCGCCGTGCGGCCTCCACGAGGTCAGGCAGGACGCGCGTCCCGACCTGCATGAATCCCTCCCGTGCGACGACGGACAGACCGTCGAAGGCTGCGGCGTGGTCGCCCGCGGCGAGGTCGAGCAGCGCGCGCGCCGTCCGGGCCAGGCTGACGGCCCCGCCGATCCCGAGGTGCGCCGCGGCCTGCTCGGCGCCGTCGATCCGGTCGCGCAGCGCCCGCGAGTCCGGGCCGCGCCACGCGAGCAGCTCGACGTTGGCGAACACGCGGGCCTGCTCGGGGCTCAACCCCACGGCCTCGCGGAGCTCGTGGACCTCGGCCAGCAGGCGCTCGGCCGAGCCCAGCCGCCCCATGACGGTCTCGCACAGCGACAGGACCCACAACGCGGAGTCGAGGGTCGGGAGGGCGCCCGCGGCGCGCGCCTGCGCGGCGGCCTGCCGCAGCAGCTCGTCCCGGGCGGCGTCGTCCCACAGACCTGTCGTGACGGCGACCGCGAGGAGGCCGTGGCGCCGGAAGGTCTCCGACGTCGTCGCGCCCGGGGTGCGCATGGCGTCGACCGCGGCCCGCAGCGCCGGGACGCAGCGCGCGTCGGGGTGAGCGCCGTGGGCGCGTGCGCGGGTGCCGCGCCCGTGCGCCCCGCGCCGGCCGGGCCGGCCAGGACGCGGGCCTCCCGGGCGAGATCCTCGAGGACGCCGTCTCCCGCGGACGACTCGGCGGCGAGGATCTCGCCGAACGCGGCGAGCAGGGCGTCCTGCGCGGCGGCCGGTTCCGTGTCCCGCAGGGCGCGGGCGGCACGCAGGAAGAGGCCGGGGCTCTCGGCCGCCGCGCGCGCCGCCCCCGCGTACTTGCGCGCCACGGCCCGCGCCATGAGGCTCCGTGCGAGCACGGTGGGGGCGAGCGTCGAGCCGTCGACCCCCTCCAGCAGGGTCAGGGCCCGGACCGGGGACCCGGCGTGGGACGCGGCCTCGGCGGCCGAGACGATCCGCTCGTCCCGGCGGGCTCCCGGTGGGGTGAGCTCGACCGCCCGTGCGAGGAGCGCCGCCCGCGCCGCGTAGCCGCCGCGCGCGTGGGCTCGCCCGGCTCCCGCCACGAGGGCAGCGGCGGCCTCCTCGTCCGGTCCGGTCGTCGCGGACGACAGGTGCCAGGCGCGCAGGTCGACGTCCTCCGCGCGGTCGGTCACGGCCGCGAGCGCCGCGTGGGCCGCGCGGCGCTCGCCGCTGGTCGCCCCGCGGTAGACGGCGGACCGGACGAGGGGGTGGCGGAACACGACCGGGCCGTCGACCGTGACGAGGCGGTCGTGCTCGGGTGGGGCGCAGGCGTCGTCGGGCAGCCCCAGTGCGGAGGCCGCTGCTGCGACGTAGGTGCTGTCGCCGTCGGGCTCGGCCGCGGCGAGGAGGAGCCAACGGCGGGTCGTGGGCTCGTACGCCTGCGTCAGGCGCTGGTAGTGCTCCTCCAGGTGGCTGCCGACGGGCAGCGGGGCGGCGAGCACCGCGCCGCCCGCGAGCTGGGACGCGCTGAGCTCGCCGCTCAGGTCGAGCAGTGCGAGGGGGTTGCCGCCCGTGGCGGTGACGATCGAGTCCGCCACGTGCGGGTCGAGGGCCGTGCCCACGCGTGCGCGCAGCAGTGCGAGGGCCTCGTCGCGCGCGAGCCCGGTCAGCTCGAGGGTCGGCAGGTCGGCGACCGCGGCCTGGCCCGGGGTCCCGGTCCGCACCGCCAGGAGCGCGGCGACCCGCTCGGCCCGCAGGCGGCGTCCGACGAACGCGAGGGCGTCGAGCGACTCGCGGTCGAGCCACTGCGCGTCGTCGGCGAGGACCAGGGTGGGGGCGTCGGCGGACAGGTCGGCCAGGAGGGAGAGCACGGCGAGGCTCACGAGGAACCTGTCCGGGGCCGGGCCCGACGACGTCCCGAGCGCCACGCGCAGGGCGTTCGCCTGGGGGGCGGGCAGGGTCTCGACACGCGCCGCCCAGGGGAGCAGGGCGCGCTGGATCGCGGCGAAGGGGAGGTCGGCCTCGGTCTCGGCACCTGCCAGGCGCAGGACCGTGAAGCCCTGGGCTGCGGCGGCCGTCCGCCCGAGCAGCGTGCTCTTGCCCGTGCCGGGCTCGCCCCGCAGGACCAGGACCCGGCTCGTCCCGCGGCGGGCGTCGGCCAGGACGTCGGCGAGGAGGGTCCGCTCGGGCTCGCGACCGATCAGCACGTCGGAGGAGGACATGGCACCCCGCATCCCTCGAGCCCCACCGGAGGGCTCGTTCCACGGCACGGTGGGGGCCGGCGCGACCCTCAGCCGGACCTTATCGGCTGGGACGGGTCGCGTCATCGGGAACCGGGGCCGTCGCGTCAGCGGATGAACTTCAGGATCCTCCGGTCCTTTCCGTCACAAGGGCGCCCCCGGTGCGTCTTTCCCGGTGATCGGCCGTCCGGGCCGGGCTCGACGGGGAGGAGGACGCTCATGGGACGCTACGAGGACCGCTGGTGGCAGGGGCACGACCACCTCGTGCGCTTCGTCGCCGCGCACGGGCACTCGCGGGTCCCCGTGGGCCACCGGACCGTCCCCGACGGCTTCACGCTCGGGACGTGGGTCAAGGTGCAGCGCCGCGAGCACGCCCTGGGGACCCTGAAGGACGAGCGGTTCCGGGCGTTGAGCGAGGCCGGGTTCGAGTTCGAGGTGCGCCGGCCCGTCAAGGAGTGGCAGCGCAACGTGGGCCGGCTGGCCGCGTTCAGGGACGAGCACGGGCACACCCGCGTCCCCTACTACTTCGAGACGGCCGACGGGTTCGGGCTCGGCACCTGGGTCGGGCGCATGCGCCGGCGTCGGGCGGCAGGGGACCTCACCGACCAGCAGGTGGCGGACCTCGAGGCGGCCGGGATGGACTGGACGGCTCCCCTCACGGTGTCCAAGGGTCGCAGCCACCGCGCGTTCGCGGAGTTCGTCGCCGAGCACGGCCACGGCCAGGTGCCGGACGCGTACCGCACGAGCGACGGGTTCGACCTGTCGGGCTGGGTGGCCCGGGTGCGCCGCGAACAGCGTGCCGGTCGGCTGTCGGCAGCGCAGGAGGACGAGCTGCGGGACCTCGGCCTGGACCTCCCGCGGGTCCCGGACGCGCAGGACTGGGACGCGCACCTGGCCTGCCTGACGCGGTACGTCGCGAGGAACGGCCCGGGCATCTCGACCACGTTCGAGTGCGACGACGGCACCCGCCTGGGTCACTGGGTCGCGAGCCAGCGCGCGGCCCGACGCGCGGGAGAGCTCTCGCAGGACCGGATCACGCAGCTCGACGGGATCGGTTTCGTCTGGCACGTGCCGGACGGCGACGGCAGGTGGCGGCGCGGCGTCGAGCTCCTCACCCGGTACGTCGAGGAGCACGGTCACGGCCGCGTGCCCGGTGACCACGTCGCGCCCGACGGGACCCGTCTCGGTGCCTGGGTCGCGCGCCGCCGGTGGGAGCACCGCCACGGGCTGCTGCGTGCGGAGCGCATCGACCAGCTCGAGGCCCTGGGGTTCGAGTGGGTCGCCTCGCCTCGGGCAGGCGCGTCGCGCGGCACGGACGACGAGGCCTTCCGGGCCTGGGTCGGGGCGCTCGAGGCCTTCCGCGCCGAGCACGAGCACTGCCGCGTCCCGGCGGCCTACCGGAGCCCTGACGGCAGGAGGCTGGGCGCCTGGGTCGCGTACACCCGGGCGCGGCACGCCAAGGGGCTGCTCGAGCCCGGTCGCGTCGAGGTGCTCGACCGCGTCGGCTTCGTGTGGCGGGTGCGCGACAACGACCAGCTGTGGCGCCAGGGCGTGGACGCCCTGACCCGGTACGTCGAGGTGCACGGCCATGCCCGCGTCCCCATCCGGTACCGGTGCGACGACGGGTTCCGCCTCGGGCGTTGGGTGCGCAGCCGACGCAGCGAAGGGGTCACCGGCCGGCTCAGTCCCGAGCGCACCGCAGCGCTCGACGCGCTGGGGTTCGTCTGGGACCCGTTGGCGCTCGCGGCGTAGTCCGCCGGATCGTCCGGGGCGACGTCGCGCGGGTCGCCGGGGCGTGTCGCCGGGGCGGGCGAGGGGCGACGGCGGCACGGCCTAGGGTTGACGTCCGTGAAGGTCATCACCACGACGCTGCAGATGCTCCGGCCTCCTGACGTCGCCCCGCGGGCCGTGCCCGACGGGGTCCGCCTCGAACGGGCCGTCGGCATCCGTCCCGAGTACGCGCGGTTCCTGTACGGCCTGGTCGGCGGGCCGTGGTTCTGGACGGACCGGCTCGGCTGGACGCGCGACCGGTGGGAGGCCGAGCTCGCGGTGCCGGGCACGGAGCTCTGGGTCCTCCACGGCGAGGACGGGCCGTGGGGATACGTCCACCTGCAGCCGGTCGTGGCAGACGACGGGACGCACGTCGAGATCCGCTACCTCGGCCTCGCGGAGCAGGCGATCGGGCGGGGGCTGGGCGGTCTCCTGCTCGAGCACGGCATCTCGGCCGCCTGGTCGGTGCCGGGACGGTCCGACCTGCCTCCGGTCGTGCGCGTCTGGGTGCACACGTGCTCGCTCGACGGGCCTGCGGCTCTCGCGAACTACCGGGCCCGGGGCCTCGTGGTCTGCGGGACCGAGGAGACCGACGAGGACGTGCCCGGGCAGCCTCTGGGCTCCTGGGCGTCCACGGGCGGGCCGGTCGGCGACTCGGCGACCAGCAGCGGCACCGTGGGCTGACGGCCTGCCCTGACGGCTGGTCCCCGCGGGCCCAGGAGCCGGCCGCCGACCGGACCGCGGTCGGTCGTCGAACACGTCCCAGCAGATCGCGCTCCGCCGTCGCTGGTCGTCCCGCCCCGGCGCACGGTGATCAGGCGGGGGTCACGGTCGGTGGGCAGGATCGGCACGGGCCGATCCTTCCGCACCGCACGGGAGGTCGGCACCCGGGCGGGAGGACGCCGGGAACACGCACGCCGGCCGCTCTCGGGGGAGCGACCGGCGTACGCGGCCTGCAGCGGTCGGCAGCCGGTCGTCGCGCGGCTGCCGACCGGTCGTCAGTCGACCGTGACGGCGTCGAGCACGGGGAGCCGTGCGGCGCGCAGCGCGGGCCACCCGGCGGCGAGCACCCCGACGAGCACCGAGATGCCCACCATGGTCCCGAGCCCGGTCCAGGGGATCACGAGGTCGGTGAAGCCCGTGCTCGCGAACACGGTCGGCATGCCGGCCGCGAGGCCGACCCCCACCACGAGTCCCAGCACGGTGCCGAACACGGCCGTGAGGACCGACTCGATGACGATCGTCCCGGCGAGCTGGGAGCGTCCCAGCCCGACGGCGCGCAGGAGCCCGATCTCCCGCGTCCGCTCGATCACGGACAGCGCGAGCGTGTTCACGATGCCGAGGACCGCGATGACGATCGAGAGCCCCAGCAGCGCGTAGAGGATCGTGAGCATCTGGTTCACCTGGCTCGCGAGCGACGAGATGAACTCGTCGTTGTCCATGACGGACACGATCATGTACGGCTTGGCGGCGGCGGTCACGGCCTCGTCGAGCTCGGCCTGGGTCACGCCGTCGGCCGCGTTGACCAGGACGAGGGTCGACATCTCGGAGGGGGCCGCGGAGAGCTCGGCGAAGACCGTCTCCGGGACGATCACGGGCACGCCCAGGGCGGGCGAGTCGAAGATCGAGCCGATCGTGACGTCGGTGCTGCCGAGCTGTGTGCGCAGCGTGAGCTCGTCGCCGAGCTCCCAGCCCTCGTCGTTCGCGGTCGCCTCGAGGACGCTGACCTGCCCGTCCGCGAGCGTGTCGAGGCTGCCCTCGACGGTCTCGGTGTGCCAGGTCCGGCCGAACACCCCGGGGTCGACCCCGAGGACGAACAGCGGCGCGGCGTCGGCGGCGTCGGCCGACGAGTCGCCGACGAAGTACCGGTCGGCCGTCATGGAATCGGCCGTGCCGACCTCGGGCAGGCCGGTGATGTCGCCCACGGCCCCCGAGGGGATCGTGCCGGTCGCGGACTGCACGACCAGGTCGGCGAGGGACTCCTCCGTCACGATGTTCTTCATCGACGCCTGCATGGACGCCGCCAGGACGGAGGCCGCGCCGACGAGGGACATGCCGATCATGAGCGCGCCCGCGGTGCTCGCGGTGCGGCGGGGGTTGCGGGTCACGTTGCCGCGCGCGAGCGTCCCGAGGGGCTTGGCCCAGGCGACGAACGGCGCGGACATGACGTGCAGGACAGCGCGGGCGACGACGGGGGCGAGGACCAGGGTCCCGGCGACCACGAGCACCGCACCGAGGCCGAGCAGGCCCCCGGTGCTCGCGGTGTCGTCGGCCGCAGCCTGGACGACCGCGAGGACGACGGCGCCGGCTCCGGCCCCTGCGACGACCGCCCCGATGATCCCGCGGAGCCGGAGCGACCCGGCCTGGGCGGGGGCGTCGTCGCGCATGGCCTCGACGGGGGCGACGAGGGCCGCGCGACGGGCCGGCAGGGCTGCGGAGGCGACCGACACGACGATGCCGAGCACGAGCGAGACCGCGATCATCGACGCGTTGACGGGGATGTCGCCCGCGAGGTCCATGCCGACCGTCTCGAACACGGCCTTGAGCCCCGTGACGAGCCCCAGCCCGCCGAGGATGCCGAGCGCGCCGCCGAGCGTGCCGATGATCGCGGCCTGGACCAGGATCGAGGAGAAGACCTGGAGCGGGGAGGCTCCCACCGCGCGCAGCAGGGCGAACTCGCGCTGGCGCTGGCGGACGGTCATGGCGAACGTGTTCGCGATGATGAACCCGCCGACGAACAGCGAGATGCCCGCGAAGACGAGCAGGAACGTCTCGATGAAGCCGAGCATCGACGAGATGTCCTCCCGGGCCTCGTCGCGTGCGACCTCACCCGTGATGACCTCGACGGCCTCCGCGGGGGCTGCGGCGTCGATGGCTGCCGCGACGTCGTCGCGCAGCCGCTGCTCGCCCACGCCGTCCTCGGCGAGGACCGTGATGCTGGAGACGGTGCCGTCGGGGGCGAACGCCGCGGCGGCCGTCGCCTCGTCGAAGAAGACGATGCTCGCGCCGGCCATCGAGGCGCCCATGTCGACGATCCCGGTGAGGGTCGCCTCGGCGATCTCGCCCGCGACGACGATCGTCGTCGTGTCACCGACCTCGAGGCCGCTCGCCTCGGCCGTGCCGGCCTCGAGCAGGAACTCGTCGGGGCCCGACGGCGCCGCGCCCCGGGTGAGCGGGGTCGCCGGGTCGGCGGCCTGGTAGGCGAGGCCGAACGTCGGGGCCCCCGTCGTGGGCGGCGGGGTGCCGTCCGCGCCGACGAGCACGAGCGGACCGGTGTAGTCGGGGAAGGCGTGCGCGACGCCGTCGACGGCCTCGATGGTGTCGACGAGCGCGGCGGGGATGGCGTTGCGGACGGCGCCCGCGCTCGCGTTCTCCTGGGTGAGCGCGGAGGAGTCCTCGTCGCCGCGCACCAGGACGTCGGCGGACGAGGAGTCGACGATCCCGTCGAACGTGCTGGACAGCATCTCGCGCAGCGAGAACGTGCCCGCGACGAACGAGACGCCGAGCACGACCGCGAGGATGGACATCCCGAGCCGCACGAGGTGCGCCCGGACGTTGCGCAGGGCGACGCGCAGCATCAGGCGGCCGCCTTCTTGCGCGTGAGGGAGCCCAGGACGGCCAGGACGGAGTCCGGCGTCGGGTCGAGGATCTCGTCGACGATGCGCCCGTCGGCGAGGAACAGGACGCGGTGCGCAGAGCTCGCGGCGACGGGGTCGTGCGTGACCATGACGACCGACTGGCCCAGGTCGTCGACCGACTCGCGCAGGAACGTCAGGACCTCGCGCGACGACGTCGAGTCCAGGTTCCCCGTGGGTTCGTCCGCGAACACGACCGACGGCTTGGAGACCAGGGCGCGCGCGCACGCGACGCGCTGCTGCTGCCCGCCGGACAGCTCGCTCGGGCGGTGCTTGAGGCGGTCCGACAGCCCGACGGCGTCGACCACCTTCGCGAGGTACGCCCGGTCCACGGGCCTGCGCGCGATGTCGAGGGGCAGGGTGATGTTCTCCTCGGCCGTGAGCGTCGGGACGAGGTTGAACGACTGGAAGACGAACCCGAGCTGGGTGCGGCGCAGCTTCGTGAGCTGGCGCTGGTTCATCGAGGAGACGACCAGGTCGTCGACGACGACGGTGCCGGCCGTCGGGGTGTCGAGGCCCGCCATGCAGTGCATGAGCGTGGACTTGCCGGAGCCGGACGGGCCCATGATCGCGGTGAAGCGGCCGCGACCGAAGTCGACGTCGACGCCCGCGAGCGCGTGGACCGCCGTCGGGCCCTTGCCGTAGGTCTTGACCAGGCCGCGCGCCGACGCGATGGTCTCGGCGCCGGTGGGCGGCGTGCCGCCGGAGGCCGCCGGCATGACGTGGGCCGGAGCAGGGGACGGGGAGGGCATGTCGGACTCGTCTCTCGAGGGGGCGGGGCACGGTGCGTGCGGCGACCCGACGAGCGAGGTGTCGCGGTGGACGACCGCCCACGGTCGCCTCAGAGCCGCTGCCCCCATCCTGGCGGCGGCCGGCGCGGCGGAGCATCGGGGATCTCCCTGAAAGAACCCTGAACGTGGGCCGGGAGCGTCACCCGACCGAGGTACGCCGCCAGAGGGACGCCCGGCCGGGCCGTGGCGACGGTGGTGCTAGTCGTCGTCGCCCCGGGACTCCCGGGAGTCGTCCTGCGACGGCTTGGAGGGCTTGGAGGGCTTGGACGGCTTGTCCGGCTTGGCGTCGGGGGCGCCGCCGAGCATGGCGGGGTCGGGGCCGGGGAACCCGACGACCGGGAGCCCCTCGAGGGCGGTCTCCATGAAGGAGCGCCAGGTCGGGGCGGCCAGCGTCGACCCGTACCACCGCTTCTCGTAGCGCCCGTTGATGCGCATGTAGCTCATGGACACGTCGTTCTCGGCGTTCCCGATCCAGACCGCGGTCACGATCTGCGGCGTGTACCCGATGAACCACGTGTGGTGGTTGTTGTTCGCGGTCCCGGACTTGCCCGCGCTCGGGCGCGAGAGCTGGGACTTCTTGGCGGTCCCCTGCGTCATGACGTTCTCGAGCGCGAACGTGACGGTCCGTGCGATCCTCGGGTCCACGGCGCCGGGGTCGCAGTTCGCCGAGGGCACCGGCAGGTCGGAGCCGTCGGCGCCGACGACCCGCGTGATCGCGACGGGTTCGCAGTACGTGCCCCCGCTCGCGAACGTCGCGTAGGCAGCGGCGAGCTGCAGGGGCGAGGAGTTCTGCGTCCCGATCGTCATGGTCGGCATGACGTTGATCGACGAGGCGTCGCCCGTCACCTCGGCCGTGCGGGACGGACGCAGGCCCGCGCTCCACGCCATGTCCCGGACCGCGCACAGGTCGAGCTGGGTCTCCATCGACGCGTAGGCCGTGTTGACCGAGTTGAACGTGGCGCGCAGGACCGGGATCGCGCCCTGGTCCGTCGAGCCGTCCGCGTTGCCGGGCGACCAGGGGATGCGGTCGAGCCGCGCGCACGACGCCCGGAAGTCCCGGTTGGGGATGAAGGTGCGCTTGCTGGCGTTGACCTTGTCGCTCAGGGTGCGGCCCGAGCGCAGCCACTCCGCGAGCGTGAAGACCTTCCAGGTCGAGCCGGGCGAGAAGCCGCTCGAGGAGCCGTGGAGCTGGTCGGCGCTGTAGTTCACCGCGGTCGTGCCGGGGGCCGGTTCCCTCGACACGTCGTAGGGACGGTTCTGAGCCATCGAGAGGATCTTGCCCGTGCCGGGCTCGACGGCCACGATCGCGTCCTCGAGGCCGCTGGGGTCCGACGCCGGGACGGCCGCCGAGATGTTCGCCTCGGCCGCGGCCTGCATGCGGGGGTCGAGAGTCGTGGTGATGTCGAGGCCGCCCCGGTAGAGGAGGGCCTGACGTTCCTTCTTCGTCTTGCCGAACGTCGGGTCGGACGTGATCACCTTGGTCACGTAGTCGCAGAAGAACGCGGCCCCGGCGGCCGTCTGGCACCCTCCGGAGATCGGCTGGACGTTGAGGGTCGCAGGGAGCGGGGTCGCGACGGCCTCGTCGTGCTGCTGCTGGGTGATGTACTTCTGCTCGAGGAGCTTGAGGAGCACCCGGTTGCGTCGCTTCTCGGAGTCGACGGGGTTGGTCACGGGGTCGTACTTCGTCGGGGCGTTGGTGACACCCGCGATCGTGGCGGCCTCGACGACGCTGAGCTCGGAGGCGTGCTTGCCGAAGTAGTGCAGGGCCGCGGTCTCGACGCCGTAGACGCGGATGCCGAACTGGGCGATGTTGAGGTAGCCCTGGAGGATCTCGTCCTTGGTCATGATGGTCTCGATCGAGATCGCGAGCTTGGCCTCGCGTGCCTTGCGCCCCAGGGAGTCGTCGCGAGCCGCCCGCACCGCGACCGGGTCGTCGTCGCGCATGGCCTGCTCGATGAGCACGTTCTTCACGTACTGCTGGGTCAGGCTCGACCCGCCCTGGGTGTCGCCGCCCGTTAAGTTGTTGATCGCGGCCCGGGTCACGCCCTCGGGGTCGATCCCGCCGTGCTCGTAGTAGCGGTGGTCCTCGATCGCGATGACCGCGTCCTTCATGGGCTGGGAGACCTGGTCGAGGGGGACGACGATGCGGTTCTCGGTGTAGAACGTGGCGAGCAGCGTCGCGCCGTCGTTCGCGTAGAGGCGTGACTTCTCGGAGAGCGGCCCCGGTTCGAGCGCGTCGGGGAGCTCGTCGAACATCTGCGTGACGTCCTCCGTCACGGTGTTCGCCCCCGCGGCGAAGGGCAGCAGGAGGCCTGCCGCGAGGACGCCCCCGACGGCCGACACCAGGACGAACGCCAGGAGGAGAGCGAGCGCCTTGAAGGCGCCGGTCGTCTGGCTGAGTCGCGTTGACGGGCCCATCTGCCGACTGTACGTCCGCAGGCCTGGAGCGGCTCGCGGGAGCGGGGCGGGCGGGCCGGGGCACACGTGCAACCCAGGGGTTGCGCTCGAGTCCATCAGGTGCAACTCTGAAGTTGCATGTTCTTTCAGTGCTCCGACATCTCAGAGAGGGACGACCATGACGACCACCGACCAGCAGGCATCGATCGACACCGAGGCGTTCCAGGTGACCCGCACCCTGCTCATCCACGCCGCACCGCCCAGGGTCTGGGCAGCGCTCACGCAGGACGACCTGATCGCCCGGTGGTTCGGGCAGCAGGCCGTCCTGCCCGACCTGCGCGTGGGCGGCGAGGGCACGTTCGGGTTCGACGGCTACGGCCAGTTCGCCGTCCGCATCGAGGAGTACGACGAGCCCCGCACGTTCGCCTTCACCTGGACCAACCAGGCCGGCGCCGAGCTGAGCCCCGACAACTCCACCCTCGTGCGCTTCACGCTCACCCCCGAGGGCGAGGACACCGTGCTCGCCGTCGTCGAGTCCGGGTTCGAGCGCCTGGGCGGCGGGGCCGACGACGCGATGGCCAGCAACCGGTCGGGGTGGACCGGCGAGCTCGACGAGCTCGTCGCGTTCCTCGCGGACACCGCCCCCGCCACGGGGCCCGCGGCGTGAGCGCCGCGACGCTGACCCCCGTGTTCGCGGCCCTCGCCGACGACACGAGATGGCAGATCCTCCAGGAGCTGGGACGCGCGGACCTGTCGGCGTCCGCGCTCGCGACCGTCCTGCCGGTGACCCGGCAGGCGATCGCCAAGCACCTGGCCGTGCTCACCCAGGCGGGGCTCGTCGAACCCGTGCGGGTCGGTCGCGAGGTCCGCTACCGCGCGATCGGGTCCCGCCTGGGCGAGACGGCCCGCGCCCTCGACGCGATCGGCGCCGAGTGGGACCGCCGCCTTGCCGCGGTCAAGCGGATCGCGGAGGGATAGGTCCCGGGCCCGCGGTGCTCCCGGCGGACCACGCCCGCCTGCTCGGCTCGGCGCCCACCTACCGGGCCCCGAGCTCCTCGCCGCGGACCGTGAGCTGGTCCGCGAACGTCCCCAGCAGCGACCGCGCCGCGGGGACGTCGACCTTCCCGTCCCAGCCGAGCGCGACCGCCCGGCGCACGGGCTCCTCCCAGGAGGGTTCGAGCTCCGCGACGACGGCGGACGTCGTCTGCGGGTCGCTCGTCCAGCCGCCCCAGCGGGGCATGACCCACGTGAAGGCGACCCGTGCCAGGCGCCGGCCGACCGTCCGGCACAGGGCCGCCTCCTCCACCGGGTCGACGGAGTCCGCGCGGGACCGGAGCCGGGCGAACGCGGTCCGCCAGTCGCCCTGGACCTGCCGAGCCAGGGCCAGGTCCGGACGGTGAGGGCGGACGTGCGCACCGGCGTCGGGCCCCCAGACGGGGGTGCACAGGACGCGGACGTGGAACCCCTCGTCGAACCGCCGTGCCGGGTCCGTCATGCGCGTGCGCGAGTGGAGGAGGATCCCGGCACGGCTCACCTCGGGGTGCTCCACCGCGAGACGCGCCTCGATCGTGCGGACCGTCGCGTGGTCCGCGGGCGTCGGCTCGTGGTCGAGGAGGACCTGCCCGTCGAGGTCGGAGACGCTCGGGCGGGCCGTTCCACGCGGGACGCTCCCGTAGACGTAGACGCTGTCGAGCCCCGCGTCGCCGAAGGCCTCACGGGCCGCGGAGACGTAGGCCGCCACGAGGGGCCGGAACCCGGGCTGGACCCGGGCGACGTCGCCCTCGCGGGCGACGAACCCGTCCCGGTCCAGCCCGCGCGCCGACATCAGGTGCGCAGGTGCGAGGTGTCGCGGCGCAGGTAGCCCCACGCCAGGACCGCGCACACGACGCCGTTGACCAGGCCCGCGAGGACGTCGGTCAGCGAGTGCATCCCGCGGTACAGGCGGGCGAACCCGACCGCGAACGGGACCAGCACCGCCAGGACCGTGAGCGCGACCCGCAGCGCCGGGTTCCGCACGCGCTGCGCGAGGAGCGCGAGCGTCAGGTAGAACGCCGCGGACGCGCCCGTGTGACCGCTGGGGAAGCTCGACGTGGGCGGGGCGTGGTCGAGCATCTCGACCTCGGGCCGCGTGCGACCCACGACGATCGACGACGTGAGGAAGATCAGGGCCTGCAGCGACACCGCGAGCGCGGGGACCAGGGCGAACCACCACTGCCGGGTGCGCCACCAGATCAGCGCGACCGCGAGCACGCACGCCCCGATGATGAACTCGGTCATCCCGATCGCCGACAGCATCTCCGTGACCGTGTCGAGGGACGGGGTCCGGACCGAGACCAGGGCCTCGTTGACCCCCGCCTCGCCCGGCAGGTTGCCCAGCGGGCCCTTGATGAGGAAGCCGACCCCGACGATCACGACCCACAGCGCAGCACCGGGCAGGAACGCGCGCAGCAGCAGGTCACGGGCGACTTCACGGCCGGTCGGGCGCGAGGTGTCGAGCTCGTAGCGGTGGACGAACGGGTGCACGGGGCCTCCTGGTGACGGTCGGTGCCCGCCGACCCGTGGGGGTCACGGTGGGGACGTCCCCGGACATTACGCGCAGAGGGGGCGACTCGCGCGGCGAGCGCCGGACGAGGTGCGCGGCCTGGCTAGGCTCGCCCGGTGCACCCACCACGACACGTGATCGAGGCCTTCGGGGCCGTCGGGCTCCCCGTGCGGCTCGACGGCGGACGCGGCACCGCGTGGCGCGTCGGGGACACCGTGCTCAAGCCGCTCGACCTGCTGCCCGCCGAGCTCGAGTGGCTGCGGGACCATGCGCCGTCGGGAGGGAGCGGTCCACGGTTGAGCCTGCCGCTCGCAAGCACGTCCGGCGACCTGGTCGTCGACGGGTGGACGGCGTGCCCGGCGCTCGCGGGCGAGCACGTCCCGGGGCGCTGGGCGGAGATCGCGGAGGTCGCGCGGCGCTTCGCCGAGGTGTTCGACGGCGTCGCGCGGCCCGGATTCCTCGACGAGCGCACGCACGCGTGGGCACGGGCGGACCGGCTCGCGTGGGGCGAGGAAGCGGTCCACGTGCCCGACGACGTCCCGCACCTCCCCGCGCTGCTCGCGGCCCGGCGGCCGGTCGCCGAGTCGCCGACCGTCGTCCACGGCGACCTGACGGGCAACGTGCTCTTCGCCGACGGCCTGCCGCCCGCGGTCGTCGACCTCACGCTGTACTGGCGGCCCGTCCGGTACTCCGTGGCGGTCGTCGCGGTCGACGCGGTCTGCTTCGAGGACGCGCCGTCGTCGCTGCTGGAGACGATCGACCCGGGGGACGGGTTCGCTCAGCACCTCGTGCGCGCGCTCGTGTTCCGGATCGCGACGGACTGGTTCAACGAGCTGCCGCTCGACACCCACGACGTGTACGCCGCGACGGTGGGGCGGGTGCTCGACCTGGCTGCGCGCGGGCGGTGAGGTCGGTCTCCGGTCGGAGGCCTCAGCGCGCGCCGGTGACCGTCGCCGCGGGGCGCGGCAGGACCGCCGCGACGACACCCCCGGCGATCGCCAGGACGGGCCCGAGCACGAACGCCGCGACCTCCGCAGGCATCAGCCGACCGACCGACTGCGTCTCGTCCGCGGCGACGCCCTCGGCATAGCCCGTGTACGCGCCCGCGGCGAACAGCAGGGCTCCGCCGATGATCGCGAGCCAGCACAGGCCGAGCACCGTGCGCCGCAGTCCTGGTGTCATCTCTTGTGCCCCCTGTGCGCGTCGCCGGTGATGGCGGGAACCCTAGCGCAGCGGTGGCCGCTGTCAGGCAGGTCTGGAGCGCGGCCCACGAGGCTGCGAGGATGCCCGGATGACCGACGCGGAGACCTGGGACCTGCTCGACGAGCGGGGCGCCCCCACGGGCGAGACGCACCGCCGGGATGATCCGCGGTGGCCGACGAACCGCTTCCACCTCATGGTGGCGACGTGCGTCGTACGGTCCGACGGACTGGTCCTGCTGACCCGTCGGGCCGCGACCAAGGCCTTCCCGTTCATGTGGGAGATCCCCGGAGGCAGCGTTCTCGCGGGCGAGACCGGCGCCCAGGCCGCCGTACGCGAGGTCCGCGAGGAGACCGGGCTCGCCGTCGACGGCAGCGATCTCCGCCGGGTGGGAAGAGGCGCCGAGTCCACCGCGCTGCTCGACGTCTACGTCGCGGCCGTACGAGGTCGCCCGCGCCTCCACCTCGACCCGGCCGAGGTCGATCGCGCTGCCTGGGTCACGTGGAGCGAGGTCGAGACGCACCGCGCCGCCGGGCGGATGCCGGCCCCCTGGGTGGGATGCTTCGCCCCGCTCTGGCCGGACCTCACGAGGGCGGTGGCGCAGGCGGCGCAGGGTGAAGGAGCTTCCGGACCATGACGAGCCGCGAGACGGTGACTCCGGAGAGCCACGCGAGGTAGGTGCGGGGGAGTCCCTGCGCGGGGGCGCCGATCGTGGTCATGACCGTACGATCGAGCCTCGAGCCGGTCGAGGGTCGAACGGGCCCCAGCCGACCTCCTCTGGTACCGGGCCGCCGACGTCGACGGGTTGCGGCGGGTCCTCTCCGTGTGGTCGGTGGCGCGCTCACGAGCCGGTACAGTTCCCGCCGGGTCCCGTTCCCGGTCGTCGTCGACCGGACCCGTCGAGCCGGGGTAGACGGGCTTTCCGCTTCGGCGAGGACGGCGGTGCAGGGGTGGTTGCAGGGCGGGTGCGTCGCACACGGTGGATGCTGCGTGCCGGGTCGGGGGGCGCGTTCGTGTGCGTGCTCCTGCTCGGTACCCCGACGGTCGCGAGTGCAGACCCGGACGACGGGCTGTCCGAGACGTCCCGTACCCGGTACGAGGTCGACGGGGTGGGCCCGGTCCGGGTGACCGTCACGACGACGATCCGCAACGAGCAGCCCGCCGGTGCGCAGTACTTCTACTACTGGGACGAGTACGGGATCCTGCTTCCCGCGGGAGCGGCCGACCTCTCGGCCACGAGCGACGGAGCCGCGCTCGAGGTCACCGTCGAACCGACCGAGGACCCGTCGACGAGCGCAGCCCGGGTGTCGTTCCCGCCGCTGAACTACGGGCGCGAGCGGACCGTCGAGTGGGCCTACACGATCCCGGGGGAGCCGATCCGCTCGGAGGGGTACACGCGCGTCGGCCCCGGATACGCCACGTTCGCGGTCAACGCCGCAGGCGACCCGGGTCAGGTCGTGGTGGAGATCGTCGTGCCCACGTCGATGGACTTCGACAGCACGTGGGACGGATTCACGCCGATCCTCGAGGGCGAGACCCGGACGCACCGCGCTGCCGACAGCACGGACGACTACGGCACGTGGGCGTTCGTCTCGCTGCGCGACCCCGACCAGGCGGAGATGACGACGGTCGAGGTGGGCGGTACGGAGCTCGTGCTGGAGAGCTTCCCCGGTGACACGGAGTGGAGCGGCTTCGTCGCCGAGCAGGTCACCGCAGGTCTGCCGCTCCTCGAGCGCTCGGTCGGCATGCCGTGGCCCGGCGACCTGGAGCGGATCCGCGAGGACGTGTCGCCCGGGGTGCTCGGGTACGCGTGGTTCGACTCGGCGGCCTCGGAGGTCGTCATCCCCGAGGACCTCGACGCCGAGCTGCTGTTCCACGAGCTCTCGCACGCGTGGCTCGACGGTGAGAGCTTCGAGGACCGGTGGTTGTACGAGGGCCTGGCGGAGGTGGTCGGGAAGAGCGTGGCCGCTGAGATCGGGGGACCCGCAGAGCCGTCGCCCGCGCCCGCGAGGGACGCGGCGGACGCCCTGCCGCTCACCGCCTGGGAGGAGGTCGACGTCGACGACGGTGCGGACGCCGTCGAGGAGTACGCCTACGCCGCGGCAGGGGCCGCGATGTCGGAGCTCGTCGGTGGTCTGGACGGCGAAGCCCTCGGGTCGCTCGTCGCGGCCGCCCACGCGGGCGAGAGCGCGTACGACGAGCCCGGCATCCTCGACCACCCGGGCCGGACCGACGGACGTCGTTTCCTCGACCTCGTCGAGCTGCGCGGTGGGGTGGCCGAGGCCGAGGCGACGTACCGGACGTGGGTCGCCGATGCCGCCGAGCTGGCGCTGCTCGACGCGCGGGCCCCGGCCCGCGCGGCGTACGTCGTCCTCGACGAGGCCGACGGCGCGTGGTTGCCGCCCGCGGGGCTGCGCGCCGCGATGACGGACTGGGCGTTCGAGGACGCCGAGGCGGCCCGGCAGGAGATCGGCGCCGACGCGGCGGCATCCGCCGGGCGCGTGCAGCAGGCTGCGGATGCCGCCGGGCTGCCGGACCCGGCCGCCGTGCGCGATCAGTACGAGAGCGCGGAGAGCGCAGAGGAGTACGCGGCGCTCGTGACCGTACTGCCGCGCGCGGCCGAGGTCGTGGGGGAGGTGGGCGACGCGATGGCCTCCGCCTCGGGTGGCGGCCCGCTCGCGGGCCTCGGGCGAGGGCTCCTGGACGTGGACGGCGCCGTCGACGGTGCCCGGGCCGCACTCGACGACGGACGGCTGGACGACGCTTCGAGGGTGGCCGGTGACGCCTCGTCCCGTGCCGCCGTCGCGCCGTGGCTCGGTGCCGGCGCCGTGGTGCTCGTGCTGGGTGCGCTCGGCGGTGGCCTCGTCGTCCTGCTGCGCCGCCGTCGTCGCCGGACCGTGAGCGCGGTCGAGGCCGCGGCGCCGGTGGCTCCGTCGAACGACGGTCCCGGTCGGTCGGCTGACGTCGACACCGGCGAGGGGCCGCAGTGATCTGAGGGTGATGCAGGTCGTGCCGGCGGCCGGGTGGCGGCTGGACTCACCTGTCCACCGTTCTGCCGGGGGGACAATGGGAGACAGCAACGTCTGCCGAGAAGAAGGAGTCCCACGTGCCCCAAGGAACTGTTCGATGGTTCGACGCCGACCGAGGGTTCGGTTTCATCGACCTCGGGAACGACGCCGAGGACCTGTTCGTGCATGCGTCCGAGATCCTCGGTGACGACGGACCGAAGGTGCTCCGCGAGGGGCAGACCCTCGAGTTCGAGGTGGGCGAGGGAGACCGTGGCCCGCAGGCGCGCCGCGTCCGTGTCACGGGCGACCGTCCCGCCGACGCTCCCATGGGCGTGCTCGGCACCGTCAACTGGTACGAGCCGACCAAGGGCTACGGGTTCGTCACGCCCGACGACGACCGCACCGAGATCTTCGTGCACAGCTCGGCGATCGTGGGGGGCGGTGTGATCTCGGAGGGCCAGCGGGTGGCGTTCCTCGTCGTCGACGGCGAGAAGGGGCCGCAGGCCGACCACCTGCTGCCGCTCAGGGCCGAGGCCGCACGGCCGGCCTCGGACGGCGCGGACGGCACGGTGTCCTGGTACGACGAGGTCAAGGGCTTCGGGTTCGTCGCCCCCGACTCCGGTGGCGGCGACGTGTTCGTCCACGTCAGCGCGCTCGGCTCGGGTCTGACCGAGCTCTCCGAGGGAGACCGCGTGACGTACGACGTCGTCGACGGCGACAAGGGGCCGAACGCCCGCAACGTGCAGCTCGCGCGCGGCTCCGGCGGCGGACGCGGCGCCGTGGACCGTGGACGGCCGGGCCGTCCCGGGGCATCCGGTGGGCCCGTGCGTGGAGGCGAGGGCACGGTCGCCCGCTACGACGAGGAGCGTGGCTTCGGCTTCATCACCCCCGACGACGGGGGCCTGGACCTGTTCGTGCACGTGTCGGTCGTGCGGGGCGACGAGGTCCTGGAAGAGGGCGACCGGGTCCGGTACAAGGTGCGCCAGAGCGACCGGGGACCGCAGGCGGACGGCGTCGAGCTGATCTGAGCGAGGGGCGGGCGGCCTGTCTGAAACCCAGGGCGCTCGTCCCGTTCCGCGTGGGCGCCCTGCTTCTCCGTCGGCGCAGCCACCGTGCACCGTCGGGAATACTCCCCTCCGTCCCAAGGTTGAGCCTAGTGGACTCAAGTTCGGCCGTCCCCGCTTGCGCAGCGGCACCGACCGGCATAACTTGAGTGAGGACGACTCAACCGGCAGCCGGGTGGCGACACCCACACCGGGGCAGGGGAAGGTCCGGGCGTGCGCGCCATGACGCGCCGCCGGGCAGGGAACCACCACGGTCTGCCGCACGGACATCGCACACGTAGCAGCACCAGCAACAACGGAGGCACGAACATGGCACGAGCGGTCGGAATCGACCTGGGCACCACCAACTCGGTGGTCGCCGTCCTCGAGGGTGGGGAGCCCACCGTCATCGCGAACGCCGAGGGCGCTCGCACGACCCCGTCGGTCGTCGCGTTCTCGAAGACCGGCGAGGTCCTCGTCGGCGAGATCGCCAAGCGCCAGGCGGTCACCAACGTCGACCGCACCATCACGTCGGTCAAGCGCCACATGGGCACCGACTGGTCGGTCGAGATCGACGACAAGAAGTACAGCGCGCAGGAGATCTCCGCGCGCGTGCTCGGCAAGCTGAAGCGCGACGCCGAGGAGTACCTGGGCGAGCCCGTCACGGACGCGGTCATCACGGTCCCGGCGTACTTCAACGACGCCGAGCGCCAGGCGACCAAGGACGCGGGGCAGATCGCGGGCCTCAACGTCCTGCGCATCATCAACGAGCCCACCGCTGCCGCTCTGGCCTACGGCCTGGAGAAGGGCAAGGAGGACGAGCTCATCCTCGTCTTCGACCTCGGTGGTGGGACGTTCGACGTGTCCCTGCTCGAGGTGGGCAAGGACGAGGACGACTTCTCGACCATCCAGGTCCGTGCGACCTCGGGTGACAACCGCCTCGGTGGCGACGACTGGGACAACCGGATCGTCGAGCACCTCATCCAGCAGGTGAAGAACAGCTCGGGCGTGGACCTGTCCAAGGACAAGATCGCGCTCCAGCGTCTGCGTGAGGCTGCCGAGCAGGCGAAGAAGGAGCTGTCGTCCGCGACGAGCACCAACATCTCCATGCAGTACCTCTCGATGAGCGAGAACGGCCCCATCCACCTGGACGAGAAGCTCACGCGTGCTCAGTTCCAGCAGATGACGCAGGACCTCATCGACCGGACCAAGGCGCCGTTCCACGCGGTCATCCGTGACGCCGGCATCTCGGTCAACGACATCGACCACGTCGTGCTCGTGGGTGGTTCCACCCGTATGCCCGCCGTGACCGAGGTCGTCCGGGAGCTCACGGGCGGCAAGGAGCCCAACAAGAGCGTCAACCCGGACGAGGTCGTCGCCGTCGGTGCCGCACTGCAGGCCGGTGTCATCAAGGGCGAGCGCAAGGACGTCCTCCTGATCGACGTCACCCCGCTGTCCCTGGGCATCGAGACCAAGGGTGGCGTGATGACCAAGCTCATCGAGCGCAACACGGCCATCCCGACCAAGCGCAGCGAGGTCTTCTCGACCGCCGAGGACAACCAGCCGTCGGTGCTGATCCAGGTCTTCCAGGGTGAGCGCGAGTTCGCCCGCGACAACAAGCCGCTGGGCACGTTCGAGCTCACGGGCATCGCCCCGGCGCCGCGCGGCCTGCCGCAGATCGAGGTCACCTTCGACATCGACGCGAACGGCATCGTGCACGTCGGCGCGAAGGACCGCGGCACCGGCAAGGAGCAGAAGATGACCATCACCGGTGGCTCCGCGCTGCCGAAGGAGGACATCGACCGCATGGTCAAGGAGGCCGAGGAGCACGCGGCCGAGGACAAGAAGCGTCGCGAGGAGGCGGAGACCCGCAACCAGGCCGAGGCGTTCGTGTACTCGACCGAGAAGCTCGTCGCGGAGAACAAGGAGAAGATCCCCGCCGACGTCGTGACCGAGGTCGAGGCCGACATCGCGTCGGTCAAGTCCGCGCTCGAGGGCGAGGACGCCGAGGCCGTGAAGTCCGCCCACGAGAAGCTCCTGGCCTCGAGCCAGAAGATCGGCGAGGCGCTGTACGCCTCGGCCGAGCAGGAGCAGGCGGCGGGCAACCAGAGCGCGGCTGACGCGGACGCCGCTGCGGCTGCCGGCGCGCCCTTCGCGCCCGACGAGGACATCGTCGACGCGGAGATCGTGGACGAGGACGACAAGAAGTGACGAGCGACGCCCAGGGCCCCGAGGAGCGCAACGGCTCCGAGGACCAGCCCTTCCAGTTCACGGACAAGCGCAAGGTGACCCCGGAGGGGCAGCCCAAGGAGGCTGCCCCCGAGGGGGCCGGCTCGGCCGGGGACGACGCCGAGCAGGACCCGCTGGCCGGGCTCGACTTCGAGCCCACCGGCGAGGCCGGGGACGACGCAGCCCTGCTGGCTGCGCAGTCCGAGGCGGCGGCCCACCTCGACGCGCTCCAGCGCGAGCGGGCCAGCTTCACCAACTACCGCAACCGGTCGCTGCGTGACCAGGAGGCCGCGCGCGTCAAGGGCATCGAGGACGTCCTGGCGGCGCTCCTCCCGGTCCTCGACGACATCGACCGGGCGCGCCAGCACGGCGAGCTCGACGGGCCGTTCGTCGCGATCTCCGACAAGCTCGACGCGAGCCTGGCGAAGTTCGGCATCGAGCGCTACGGCGCGGTGGGCGAGGAGTTCGACCCGGCCGTGCACGAGGCGCTCATGCACCAGGTCGACCCGGCCGCGACGTCGGCCACGGTCAACATGGTCATCGAGCCGGGCTACCGGATCGGCGAGAGGATCGTGCGCGCGGCGCGCGTGTCGGTCGTCGGACCGGAGTAGGACGGCAGGTGGGTGCGGTGTCCTGAGGGACGCGGCACCCACCGGACCCGGAGGCCCGACGACGGAGCCCACCTTCCGCGTGAAGGTGCGGCTCCGCCGTCGGGCACCGGGAGCAGGACACCGATGGACGTAAGCAGGAACTGCCGGCCCCGGGGCCGGTGACACACCGATGAGAGGAGGCGCCTTGACCGGTCAGGACTGGATCGAGAAGGACTTCTACGCCGCGCTGGGCGTCCCCAAGGATGCCGACGACGCCGCGATCAAGAAGGCGTACCGCAAGCTGGCCCGCACCTACCACCCCGACCAGAACCAGGGGGACGCGAAGGCCGAGGCCAAGTTCAAGGAGATCGGGGAGGCCTACGCGGTCCTGTCCGACCCCGAGCAGCGCCAGCAGTACGACGCGATCCGGGCCATGGCCGGCGGGGGCGCCCGCTTCTCCGCAGGAGCCGGCGGTCCCGCCGGTGGAGCCGGGGGGTTCGAGGACATCTTCGGCGGCATGTTCGGCGGTGGCGGTGGCGGCGGTGGCGGCGGAGGCCGCGTGCGGTACTCCACCCAGACCGGCGGAGGCGGCGGCTTCGAGGACATCCTCGGGTCGATGTTCGGCGGCGGGGGAGGCCAGACCGGCTTCCGCCCCAACGCCGGGTACCAGCGCCCGCAGCCCGGCGCGGACGTGCACTCGTCGGCGACGCTCGGGTTCCGACCCGCGGTCGAGGGGTCGACCGTCAACGTCACGACCGAGGGCCGCACCATCACGGCCCGCATCCCGGCGGGGGTGCGCGACGGCCAGAAGATCCGGCTGCGCGGCAAGGGCCGCCCCGGTGTCGCGGGCGGACCGCCCGGCGACCTGGTCATCACGGTGCACGTCACGCCGCACCCCGTGTTCTCGGTCGACGAGAAGCACAACCTGCGCCTGACGGTCCCCGTGACGTTCGCGGAGGCCGCGCTCGGCTCGACCATCGAGGTCCCGACGCTCGACGGCAAGCCCGTCAAGGTCAAGGTCCCCGCGGGCACGCCGTCCGGCCGGACGCTGCGCGTCAAGGGCAAGGGCGTCAAGACCGCCAAGGCGACGGGCGACCTGCTCGTCACGATCCAGGTCGTCGTGCCGCAGAAGCTCTCGAAGACCGCCAAGGAGGCCGTCGAGGCGCTCGCCGCGGCGACCGACGGCGAGGGCGACGTGCGGTCCGACGTGTTCGCGCGCGCAGCAGACTAGGGGACTGGTAGCGGTGCTGCGGGTCGGACCCGCGGCACGGACCGGTCGGAGCACGAAGCAGCGAGAGGAGGCAAGCATGGCCAGGAACGAGTCGCCCGCAGGGAACCACCTGCCGTTCAACGCGTACGACGACGCCCCCGTGCTCGCCATCTCGCAGGCCGCGGTGCTCGCGGGGATGCACCCGCAGACCCTGCGCCAGTACGACCGCCTGGGCCTCGTGACGCCGCGACGCACCATGGGTCGGGGGCGCCGGTACTCGCAGCGGGACGTCGCCAAGCTGCTCGAGGTCCAGCAGCTCTCCCAGGAGGAGGGCATCAACCTGGCGGGCATCCGTCGGATCCTGGCGCTCGAGGAGCAGGTGGGTCGCCTGGAGGCCCGGCTCGACGCGATCTCGACGCAGCTCGAGGGAGGCCGCGTGTTCGCGGCGGGGGTGAGCGGCGACGTCGTCATGGTGCCGCGCGGACGCCGGGTCCGGCGCCGCAGCGCGGAGGACGTCGGGCGCGTCGTCGGCGGGCAGGACACCGAGACCCGGGCGCTCGTCCTGTGGCGGCCCGGGCGCGGGGACTGACCCTCTGTCGACGTGCCCGGACAGGACGATCCACGGCCCGGCCCGCAGCATCCGGATTCCCGCGACGAGCATTTACGTGCGTTCCGCGTCACGTAAAAATGGCGGAATTCCGCCGAAGTGAGTGAGGCCTTGCTTCCTGTACAAGGGATGCGGCAAGGAATACCGTGAAGGAAATGCACGGTTGAACGCCCTCCCCTTCGAGCAAGGAGAAGTCCCATGAGCAGCCTGATGGAGTTGCCCCAGGTCGTCGAGTGTTCGATCGACGGCTGCGGATACAACCACGAGCACGGCTGCCACGCCGGCGCCGTGACGATCGCCGCGCACGGCACCGACGCCGAGTGCGCGACGTTCATCCCGCTGACCGCCAAGGGCGGCCTGGAGAAGGTCATCGCCCACGTCGGCGCCTGCCAGCGGGGTGAGTGCGCGCACAACGAGGCGCTCGAGTGCAACGCCTCCTCGATCCGCGTCGGAGCCGGACCTCAGGGTGCCGACCACGCGGACTGCCTCACCTACGCCCCCCGCTGACCCTCGCGCCGACCCGGCGCGCCCCCTCGACGCCCCGCTCGTCCCTCGCCGGACGACGGGGCGTCGAGGCGTGGTGGCGTCAGCGCGACAGATCCTGGAGCATCCTGGCGGCGTCGGCGTGCTGCGGGGGAAGCGGCTCGACCCAGATGCGGGGAGGCCGACGGAGGATCGCGGTCACCCCGAACGTGAGGGCCGTGCGCTCGATCCTGTGCCGGAGCTCGGCGCGCAGCGGGGCGAGGTCGGTCGTGCGCACGCAGAGCGCGGCGTAGATGCCCCCGCCGAGGGTCGCCACGGGATGTCCGAGCCCGAAGGTCTCGGAGAGGACCTTGCCCATGGCCGCCGCGCGAGCGACCTTCTGCCACCCGTCGATCCGCTCGATCGCGACGTCCACCATGACGAGGCAGTGGGTGGTCGAGGCCGGCGCCCCGAGCCGGTCGGCCACCCCGTACGTCTCCTGGAGGCGCTGGACGAGGTACGGGACCGTGACGAGACCGGACCGAGGGTCGGTGGTCGGCGGGGCCCCGGGGACCAGCTCGTTCCCCACCGCCCACCCGGTGCTGATCGCCCGCAGCACGCGTACGTCGGGGGCCGTGCCCCAGAGGTCGAACAAGCAGGTGAGGTCGTCGATCGTCTCGCCGATGCTGATGCCGTCGCGGCCGCGGGCCTCGCCGAGCCGCTCTGCTGCGGGAGCCGGGCACCTGGCGTCCGTGATGGCTTCGACGAGCGCCTCGACGGCAGGGTGGTACCAGTCGCCAGGCCGCAGCCAGACGCTGTTCGTGCTGGCCGCCTGCCACTCGTCGAGCAGCGAGGCGACGGCTGGCTCGGGGTAGCCAGGTCGTAGGTCCATACCCATGAGACGTCCGGACCCGTCCCTCATGACGCGACAGCGGCCGTCCGGTTTATCTTTCATCCGCTCGACACACCGGCGCATATGCAGCACACTCGGCCCGTTCTGTCATCCTGAGAAGCGGACAAGAAGGGTGAAGTGCGGGTGAGACGTAGGCAACACCATGCACTCTGCCGTCTAGGATGAGCGGGAGAGCCTCACCTGCTGATGAGGCGGAGTCAGAGGCGGTAGGGCATGACCCAGGTCGAGACGTCGAGGGACGATGCTGCGACGAGTGACGCCGAGCTGATCACCGCTGTCCGTGCGGGGGACTACACGGCGTTCGGTGCGCTCTACGAGCGGCACGCCGCCGCGGCCCGCACCGTCGCGCGCCAGTACGTCCGCTCGGGCTCCGACGCCGATGACATGGTCTCGGAGGCCTTCGCGAAGGTCCTGGGGATCCTGCAGGCGGGCGGGGGACCTGACGTCACGTTCCGCGCCTACCTCTTCACCGTCGTCCGACGCCTGTCCTACGACCTCACGAACGCAGGCCGACGGACCCAGCCCACCGACGACATCGAGACCTTCGAGAGCGCGTTCGGTCCCATGGCGTCGACCGAGGACCCCACGCTGGAGGGTTTCGAGCGCTCTGTCGTGACGAAGGCCTACCAGGGCCTGCCCGAGCGGTGGCAGGCCGTCCTCTGGTACACCGAGGTCGAGGAGATGACCCCGGCGCAGATCGCCCCCCTGCTCGGGCTCACCGCGAACGGCGTCTCGGCGCTCGCCTACCGGGCACGTGAAGGGCTCCGCCAGGGGTACCTCCAGCAGCACCTGACGGGTGCGAGCAGCGCGGGCTGCGAGGGCGTCAACCCTCTGCTCGGGTCCTACGTCCGCGGCGGTCTCGCGAAGCGCGAGACGGGCAAGGTCGACGCGCACCTCGAGGAGTGCGGAGAGTGCCGCGCGCTCGTGCTCGAGCTCGGCGACGTCTCGCACGGCATGCGCGCCGTCATCGCACCGCTCGTCTTCGGGGTCGCGGGTCTGGGCCTCGTCGGGACGGCGCTCCCGCTCGCGGGCGGTGCCGCCGTGGGTGCCGGTGCAGGTGGCGTGACCGGCGCCGGTGGCGGGGCGACGGGTGCTGGTGCGGGCGGCGGAGCGACCGGCGCGGGTGCCGGTGGCGGGGCTGCCGGGGCCACGGGCTCAGGCGCTGCCGCGGGCGGTGGGAGCGTCGCGGCAGGAACCGGCGCCGTGGGCGGCGGAGCTGCGGGCACGGGTGCCATGGGCGGTGCCGCCGCGGCGGCGGGTGCGGCGGCGTCCGGCGGCGGGTTGGGTGCCGCGGCTGCGGTCGGCGCGGTCGGAGCCACCGCCGCGGTCGGCACCGGAGCGGTCGCTGCTGCTGGTGCGACCGGCCTGGCGGCCTTCATCGCGGCGTCGCCCCTGATCGCTGCGGCGGTCGGGGTGGTCGCGGTCGCTGCGGTCGGTGCCGGCGTCGTCGCCGTGTCCGGCGGCTTCTCGACCACCCCGCCACCGAGCGCCGGGTCCTCGCCGGACCCGTCGGCGACGACCTCCCCGACCGGCGATCCCTCGGTCGCGCCGACCGGAGACCCCGCCCCGACCCCGAGCGGCGACCCCACGGCTCCCACGAACACGACCCCTCTCGAGGCGGCGCCGGCCGAACCGGCGACCCCTGCCGCACCGCTCCCGACCGAGGGCACGACGGTCGGGAACACTGCTCCGGAGCAGCCCGGCACGCTCCCGCTCACGCCTCCCACGATCCTCGTGCCGCCCACCACTCCGTTGGTCCCCGTCGTCCCGATCGTGCCCGGCACTCCGGATCCCGTCGTCCCGGTGACCCCTCCGGCCCCGGCATCGCTCGACCTCACGTTCGCCCCGCTCACGCTCGCGGCCCGCGACCCGGAGGACCTGACCGTCACGGCGTCCAACGCGGGCGGTACGTCCGCGGAGGAGGTCGTGGTCGACGTGACGCTCCCGGCCGACGTGTCGGTCGTGACGTCGACGGTCACGTCCGGACGTGGTGTCGTCCCGGCGATCAGGCTGGCTGCTCTGCCGTGCGGTCCGGCGGTCCCCGGGGAGGGGGGCACGTCGCTCGTGTCCTGTTCCGTGGGCGTGCTGGCACCCGGTGAGAAGAAGGACCTCGTCGTCACGGTCCAGGCCTCGCGCGGCGGGGAGTACACCTTCGACGGTGCCGTGCACGGCAAGGGCCTGAGCCCGGTGAAGAAGACGTATGCCCCGGCCCCCGTGCCCGCCTACGGCCCGGAGATCGACCTGGCGACGCCGGTCGTCGGGACCCTGGTCAACCCGGGCGCGACCTCGGTCCGTCTCACGGCCCGCAACACCGGTGACGTCGACGCGCAAGGCGTCACGTTCGCGGTGGGCAGGCTGCCCGACGGCGTGACCGCCCAGGCGCTGACCGGCGGGTGGGGCTGCACGACGGCCGGCGCGTCCCTCACGTGCGCGAACCCGCTCGCATCGCTCCCGGCACCCGCCAAGGGGGGGAGTTCGGGTCCGCCCGTGACCCTCGACGTCCAGCTCGTCGCGGGCGACGGCGCCCAGCAGTCCACGACGGGTTTGAGCTTCTCCGCGACCACGGGCGCGAGCCTGAAGGACTCGGCGAGCGCCGACCTCGCGGTCGGCGAGCCGTGGGCGGGCGCGACCCGGGTCGTCCCGGCGGGCGCCAAGGTCGCCCCGCAGTGCGTGGGCGACAGGGCGACGCTTGCGTTGCGCGGGGTGGGCAACACGACGTCCTACGACGACCTGAAGGCGCGCCTCGACGCGGTGGGTTCCGTCTCGGAGGTGGCATTGCCGCGGGAGGGCAGTGCTTCCCTGGTGATCGACGACGGCTACCGCTTCCCGGCGGGCAGGGCGGCCCTGACGCTGACGACGACGGTGGCAGGCGTCGAGCACAGCCGCATCGTTGATCTCGGCGAGGGCGGCGCGTTCGCCGGGCTCGACTGTTACCGGGTGCCGGACGGAGACTGGCTGTCCTCGGCAGACGTCGTCGCTGAGAACGACGGGGGGACCGTCCGGCTCGTGGGGCGGGCGAAGAATGTCTCGGGGACGCCGATGGAGGTGCGGATGCTCGCGCCGAAGGGCCTGGCGGGCGTCGACGACTCAGCGACTCTGACGCTCGAGCCAGGCGGCGTGCCGAGCACGTTCGTCATCGACACCGGCCTGACCGTGGTCGATGCCGGCAAGATCACGTTCCGGCAGAGCCGGTGGGTCAAGGACGTCGGGCCGGGAGACGACGCCGAGTCCGACGCCAAGGAGTACACGCACACGACCAGTGCGGCGCTCGAACGGGCCGAGATCGCGCCCATGTCGACGGCCGCGGTCGGGCAGTGCAGCTACGACGCGGACGCCCTCGCATCCACGGCCCCGGTGACGCTGACGCTCGACAACAAGTCCTCGTCGCTGCCCGTGCCGTTCTCGGTCGACGGGGAGATCCCGGTCGTGGTGGAGCCCGGCCAGGTCGCCACGGTGACAAGGTCGGTCGGCTATGCGGGTGCGACGTTCGTGGTGCTGGCCGATGGGCGTCGGATCGCCGGTCATGAGGTTGCTGGTGTGAGCTGCTATGTGCCGTCGTGGTCGCGGGAGGTGTCGGTCGTTGCGGAGAACGTGGGTGGTCAGGTGCGGTTGACCGGCACGGTGGTGAACTCGACGGCTGAGGCGATGGATGTGCAGATGTTTGCTCCGAAGGATCTGGGGGTGGCGGACTCGGAGAAGGTCACGGTGGCTGCGGGGGAGAGTGCGTCGTTCGTGATCGACACGGGTCGTGGGTCGGTCCATGCCGGGCAGGTCACGTTCCGTCAGGACCGGTGGGTGGTGGAGCAGGGGTCGGCGGGCCAGGAGTATTCGCACGTGGAGTCGGCGTCGTTCGACGGGGCGGTGATCGCTCCGACGGTGGCGGCTCCGACGGTCGGGCAGTGCACCTATGACGCGGCGGCAGGTGCGTCGGTCGCGGACGTGGTGTTCGTGTTCGACAACTCGGCGTCGACGTTGCCGGTGGAGTTCGGTGTCGTCGGGCAGGACGGGCTCGGTGCGGTGGTCGGTGCGGGGCAGTCCAGGACGGTGAGGGCTCCGGGCTTGTTGCGTGGGTTGGAGGCGCAGGAGTTCGTGGTGCTGGCCGATGGGCGTCGGATCGCCGGTCATGAGGTTGCTGGTGTGAGCTGCTATGTGCCGTCGTGGTCGCGGGAGGTGTCGGTCGTTGCGGAGAACGTGGGTGGTCAGGTGCGGTTGACCGGCACGGTGGTGAACTCGACGGCTGAGGCGATGGATGTGCAGATGTTTGCTCCGAAGGATCTGGGGGTGGCGGACTCGGAGAAGGTCACGGTGGCTGCGGGGGAGAGTGCGTCGTTCGTGATCGACACGGGTCGTGGGTCGGTCCATGCCGGGCAGGTCACGTTCCGTCAGGACCGGTGGGTGGTGGAGCAGGGGTCGGCGGGCCAGGAGTATTCGCACGTGGAGTCGGCGTCGTTCGACGGGGCGGTGATCGCTCCGACGGTGGCGGCTCCGACGGTCGGGCAGTGCACCTATGACGCGGCGGCAGGTGCGTCGGTCGCGGACGTGGTGTTCGTGTTCGACAACTCGGCGTCGACGTTGCCGGTGGAGTTCTCGGTCGACGGCCACGCCCCGGTCACGCTGGTGCCGGGTGAGATCACCACGGTGAACGACTCGGTCGGCTACCAGGGCGGCACCTTCACGGTCCTGGCCGACGGCCGCGCGATCGCGACCCACGCCGTCCCCGGTGCGAGCTGCTACGTCCCCGACTGGTCGGCGCAGCAGACGGCCCGGTCGGAGGTCGTCGACGGCAGCGCCATCCGGATCGTCGGGTCCTACACGAACAAGTCCAAGGGGCCTGTGCGGGTCCAGATGTCCTCGAAGACGTATGGCGACACCGGACCAGCGGTCACCGTCCCCGCGGGAGCCACCCAGGAGTTCTCCCTGGCGACGGGCGTCCGCGTCCTCCCGCCGGGATCGGTCGAGTTCACGCAGTCGGTCACGGCCGACGGCACGCCGCGCACGAACAAGGTGACGGCCCGGTACGAGGCCGCGCGCTACGAGACGTACGCCCCGACGGTCGGCGTTCCGATCCTCGGTGTCTGCTTCTACGACGAGCAGCAGCAGCAGTCGTACCGTCCCGTGACGTTCGTGTACGACAACATGGCTTCGTCGGCGGCCGTGACGTTCCACGTCGAGGTGGACGGGGTGCTCGCCCCGGAGACCCAGCGCGTGGTGCAGAACCAGAAGCGGGTGCAGCTCAAGGTGCCCAGCGTCCCGGAGGCTGGGGCGTCCTACCGCGTGGTGACGGACACCGGCCACTCCTGGACGTTCGAGGTCGCGGGCCAGACGTGCCTGCCGACGTGGCGGTGGACCGAGCTGTACGCGAAAGGCGACAGGGTGACCTACGACGAGCAGCACTACGTCGCGAAGGCCCGGAACATCGCTGTCCTGCCCTCGATCGGCAAGGGCTACTGGAAGCTGGAGAAGGGCGGGTCCGACGACTGACCCGGACCCTGGGGGCGGGGGAGGGGCTGGGGCACGCGCCCCAGCCCCTCCGTCGTCCGGGGCAGACCGCGTCAGCCCTGAGGCCTCGCCGCCTGCGGCTCCCCCTCGACGGGCACGGCGAGCGGGGCGAGGTGGTAGGACGCGAGGTCGGTCGCGGCGGTCGGTGCGCTGCCGTCCCCGAACGGTGATCCACCGAGGGCCTCGCGGCCGTGCGGGTGAGCCAGCCGGACAGGTCGGGACCGTCGGGCACGATCCCGCTGGGGTTGAGCTGGGAGTGCACCCGGTAGTAGTGGTGCTTGATGTGCTCGAAGTTCACGGTGTCGCCGAACCCGGGCGTCTGGAACAGGTCACGCGCGTACCCCCACAGGACCTTGTCCTCGGTGATCTTGTTGCGGTTCGTCTTGAAGTGGCCGTGGTAGACCGCGTCGAAGCGGACGAGCGTCGTGAAGAGCCGCACGTCGGCCTCGGTGATGTGGTCGCCCACGAGGTAGCGCCGCTCGGACAGCCGGTCGGAGAGCCAGTCGAGGCGCTCGAACAGGATCCCGAACGCCCTGTCGTACTTCTCCTGCGAGTCGGCGAACCCGGCCCGGTACACGCCGTTGTTGACGTCGAGGTAGACCTTCTCGGCGACGTCGTCGATCTCGTCGCGCCACGCCTCGGGGTAGAGGTCGGGGGCGCCGGGGCGGTGGTGCGCGGTCCACTCGGTCGACAGGTCGAGCGTGATCTGCGGGTAGTCGTTGGTCACGAGCAGGCGCGAGGGGACGTCCACGATCGCGGGCACGCTCACGCCGCCGTCGTCCTCGGGGTCGCGCGCGAGGTAGTGCTCGGCGAGGAAGCGCGAGCCGAGCTCGGGGTCCACCCCGTCGCGGTCGAGCGTGAAGCGCCAGGACCGGGAGTCCTGGATCGGGTCGACGATCCCCAGCGAGATCGCGCCCTCGAGCCCGAGCAGCCGGCGCACGATGATCGACCGGTGCGCCCACGGGCACGCGAGGCTCGCGACGAGGCGGTAGCGCCCGGCCTCGACGGGCCACCGGCCCTGCTCGTCGCCCTGCCCGCCGGGCCCCGAGCCGCTGTCCGCGGTGATGCGGTCGGTGAAGTGCGGGCCGCGGCGCTTCCAGCCGCGGGGGACGGGGTTCGATCCGGTGGTGTCGCTCATGGACCGAACCTACGCCGGGCCCTGGGCGTCCGCAGCGACCCGGGTCACGGGGCGGGTGTGACGTCCGTCCGGACCGGTCGCAGGCGGGACCCGACCACCCGGGACGTGCCGTCGTCGTGCACCTCGACGAGGACCGTGACGGTCTGCGTGACTGTCCATGCGGACAGGCTCACGCCCGCGGGGACGGTGCCGAGCGTGTCGGTCGCGGGGGTGGGCGCGGTCCAGCCGTCGGTGAGCGTCACGGTCTGGGTGCACTCGACGGACGCGAGCGCGAAGATCCCCTCGGCGGCCACGAGCCACGCCGGTTCCGGGCCCTCGTACGCGCACGACCGCTCCTCGGTCCCGCTCTCGGGCGAGAGGCCGGGGACGGGGAAGCCCTGGGTGTGCGCGGTCGCGAGCTGGTCGGCGTCGGTGACGTCGAGCGTGGGTGCTGCCTGCCCGGTGAGGGCGAACCCGAGCACGTCCTCGAGGGCGTCGTCGCCGCGGGCGCGCGCGGCGTCGTCGGGCCCGACGGCGGAGCCTCCCGCGAGCACGGGCTGCGGCAGGGCGACGGCCGGGTCGGTCGCGAGCTGGTAGGTCAGGAGCCAGGGCGCGTCGGCCGACGCCCGGGTGAAGAACGTGGACTCGACGAACTCGCCGTCGGAGGCCGCGGGGTCGCCTGCCGCGCGCAGGGAGTAGAACCACCTCGTAGTCGCGGCCGCCGCGGGGGCGGCGATCGTTCCCGACGTCGAGGCGTACGGCGCGACCGGCGGGAGTCCCTGCGCGACCTGGGTGGCGAACGCGAACGCCGAGGAGCGGAGGACGGGTCCGGTCGCGACCTGCGCGAGGGCCTCGGCGTCCTGCGCCTCGTTCGCGGCGCTGCGCGCCGTGGTGAGGGCGGCGAACAGGTCGTCGGCGGCCGCTCGGTCGATCACGGGGTCGGGCTGCGGCGCGGGTGCTGCCGAGACCCCGGAGGCCACGCACCCCGACAGGAGGGCGACCGCGGTCGTCGCCCCGACGAGGCCTGCGAGGGTGCGGGCGGTGGGACGTGGCGCAGGCACGACGGCAGGGACCTCACGGGACGGGACGGGCGGACGTGCTCATCCAACCCCGAACGGGCGTCTCGACCAAACGGGTCCAGGCGTCGTCCCCGTGGGTGTCGTGCTGCCGGGCCGGGCGTGGTCCCCCCACGAGACCGTCGGTGCCCGGCCCGGCAGCACACCGGTCCTCAGGCGGCGTCCCCCGAGCCGCTGAGGACGACGTGGGTCTGCGGGTCGAACCGGTAGCCGAGCCCGCGGACGGTCGTGATGACGTGCTGGAGGCCGAGCTTCTCGCGGAGCCGGCGCACGTGGACGTCGATGGTCCGGCTGCCGTCGCGCACGGCGTCGGACCCCCAGACCGTCGCCAGGAGCTCGTCCCGGGTCACGACGCGGTGCGCCGAGCGGGACAGGTGCGTGAGGAGCTCGAACTCCTTGTAGGTGAGGCGTTGCACCGACCCGTCGACGGTCACGCGGCGCCCCACGGGGTCGATGACGACGCGCGGGACCGGCGACAGCGCCGCGAGGCGGTCGCGGAACGCGTTGACGTCCCCCAGCGCTGCGAGGTCCGGGTCCGGGGTGGGAACCTCCGCGCGTCTCGCGGCGACCCGGCCTCGCGCCTTGCGGCGTCCCTCGTCGACGATCTGCTCGTGCTGGTCGGTCGCGGGCTCGGACAGGGTGAGGGCCGTGTAGGTCTCGGCGTCGGGCAGCCACTCGCTCGCGAGCTCGCCCAGGGCCTCGGCGAGCTCGACGAGCTCTGCCTGAGGGTGCTCCCCGGCGGCGGCGTCGACGCCGACGTACAGGACGAAGCCGGGGTGGTTGCGGCGGTGGGGTGCGTGGGGTCGAGCGTTCTGGGGGGGCAGCGTGGTCATGCGAGTCTCCGTGGGTCTTCCCGCTCGACGGCCGGGGCCGGAGCGGCGCCGACGACGGTCGGCAGGGTTGTCAGAGGACTGAGCGGGTCAGGCCGGACAACAGACGCAGGAGGACATGCCGAGGACCGGGCGCCGGTCGGCGCCTCGGGAGCTCAGCGAGGGGGACATGAGGCGAGCATGGCAGCGGGGCGCGGGGTCGCCAAGAGGAAGAGTCAGGAATCTCACTGGGCGAGACTCGAAAATGGGACGGACGTGACGTCGTCGGGCACCGGGCGCAGGGCGGGCCGCCCGGAGGTCCCGGCAGCCCGCCCCGAGGTGCGACGCGCGAAGGTCAGACGACCCCGTACAGGCGGTCGCCCGCGTCACCCAGGCCGGGCACGATGTACGCCTTCTCGTCGAGGCGCTCGTCCACCGCGGCCACGACGAGCTGGACGTCGACGCGGTCTCCGATCGCCTTCTCGAGGACCTCGATGCCCTCCGGGGCCGCGAGCAGGCACACGGCCGTCACGTCGCGGGCGCCGCGCTCGAACACGTAGTCGATCGCCGCGACGAGCGTCCCGCCCGTCGCGAGCATGGGGTCGAGCAGGAACACGTGGCGACCCGTCAGGTCGTCCGGGAGGCGGTTGGCGTACGTGACGGCCTCGAGCGTCTCCTCGTCGCGCTGCATCCCCAGGAAGCCGACCTCGGCCGTGGGCAGCAGGCGGGTCATGCCCTCGAGCATCCCCAGGCCCGCGCGCAGGATCGGCACGACGAGGGGGCGCGGCTCGGCGATGCGGACCCCGACGGTCGTGGTGACCGGGGTCTGGACCTCGTGGGGCTCGACCCGGACGTCCCGCGTCGCCTCGTAGGCCAGCAGGGTCACGAGCTCGTCCACCAGGAGGCGGAAGGTCGGGGAGGCGGTGTCCTTGTTGCGGAGGACGGTGAGCTTGTGGGCGACCAGCGGGTGGTCGGCGACGTGCAGGCGCATGCTCCGAGGGTACCGCCCGGTAGCCTCAGGAGCATGGTCCCCGACGACGTCGCCCCCGCCACCGAGTCCGGCGCCGCAGCACCGGGTGCCGACGGCTCCGCGCCCGGTGCCCCCGGGCTCGAGCTCCCGTGGGCGGCCGGGACGTTCCCGCCCGACACCGTCACCGCACGCCGCGCCGTGTGGGACGAGCTCATGGGGCTCGCGCTGCACGAGGCGAGCCACGCGCTGGCCTCGGGAGACGTGCCCATCGGTGCGCTCGTCGTCGGGCCGGACGGGCGTCTGCTCGGGCTCGGCCGCAACCGGCGCGAGGAGATCGGCGACCCCACGGCCCACGCCGAGGTGCTCGCGCTGCGCCAGGCCGCGGCCACGCTCGGCTCGTGGCGCCTCGAGGGGTGCACCCTCGTCGTGACGCTCGAGCCGTGCGCCATGTGCGCCGGGGCGACCACGCTCGCGCGGGTCGAACGCCTCGTGCTCGGCGCCTGGGACCCCAAGGCCGGCGCATGCGGCTCGGTGTGGGACATCGTGCGCGACCGGCGCAACCCGCACCGCGTCGAGGTGATCGGCGGAATCCGCGACGTCGAGTGCGGCGACCTCATCCGGGAGTTCTTCGAGACGCAGCGCTGACGACGCTGACGGCGCTGACCGCGCCGGCGGTCGCGCCCGCGCGCACCTGCTGCGCCGTGTCGTGACCTTCCGTCCGGACGCAAGATGTTTGCGTTGCCAGAATGTCGGATGTTTACGTTGACATCCCTGAGGGGGCCCACCTAGCCTGACCGCATCAGGTCGCGGAGCCGAGGCCCTCACGGGCCGTCGGGCACCGCGACGGGCAGGACACGAACAGAGAGGTTCGCAGCATGCAACGTCGCATCACGCGGCTCGCGGTGGCACTGGTCGCGGTCGGGCTCACGGCATCGGTCGTGAGCCCGACGGCGGCCGCACCCCCCGCGCCGGCCACCCCGGCCACGTCCCCGACGTCCACCACGTCCACCACGTCCGCCGGAGGAGGCGTCCCGGTCCTGACCGGGCCGGAGCTCGCGGCGTCGTGGGACGCGCCGCTCAGCACCCGCGGCCGGTACGTCGTCGACGCGGACGGGGAGCGGTTCAAGCTCAGGTCCGCCAACTGGGACGGTGCCCAGGGGCACTGGACCGGCAGCGGCGACCGGAACGACCCCGCCAACCACAACAGCGGCATCAGCCACGACATCCCCATGGGCCTCGACCGGGTGCCGATGGCGACCCTCATGAGCGACTTCCACGGGCTCGGGATCAACAGCATCCGCCTGTCGTACTCCAACGAGATGCTCGGCATGACGGCGCCCGTCCCCGACGTCGCCGTGACGGCCAACCCGCAGCTGCGCGGCATGACGCCCCTGCAGGTCTTCGACGAGACCGTCGAGGCGCTCACGGCCGACGGGTTCGCGGTCATCCTCAACAACCACACCACGACGTCGCGCTGGTGCTGCGGTGCCGACGACGGCAACTCGAAGCCCTACAGCAGCCAGACGATCGAGAAGTGGGTCAGCGACTGGGTCATGCTCACCGAGCGCTACGCGGACAACCCCCGCGTCGTCGGCATGGACCTGCGCAACGAGGTGCGTCGCGACATCCTCGACGACCCCAACTGGGGCATGGGGGACAAGAACGACCTGTACAAGTCCTACCAGCAGGCCGGGATCGCCATCCAGAGGGCGAACCCCGACGTGCTCGTCATCATGGAGGGCATCAACTGGCAGGGGATCCCGCTCGACGGCTTCTTCCACGACCGCCCGCACCTCAAGCCCGTCGCCAACCTCTCGAACACCCTCCCGTACCCGGACAAGCTCGTCTACGCGGCGCACATCTACGCGTACACCGGTCCGCGGCACACCGGGGCCACCGGGCTCGGCGAGACCCACGACCCCCGCTACCGCGACCTCAGCGCGAGCGAGCTCGCGGCAGAGGTGAAGAGGGCCGCGGCGTTCGTCACCACGGCGAACCAGCACTACACCGCCCCCGTGTGGTTCAGCGAGTTCGGGATCGGCTCCGCGAGCGACACCAGCGCCCTCGACAAGGCGTGGTGGACGAACTTCACCGACATCCTGGTCGCCAACGACAGCGACTTCGCCGCCTGGCCGCTCGTGACGCACGCCCGGGACGACGGCACCTTCGTCGACGGCTACTCGCTCCTGGCCTACAAGGCCGACGGCACCCGGCTGAGCATCGCCGACGACTGGCGCTACCCCCAGTGGAAGAAGCTCGTGAGCACCACCGCGAAGAGCGGCCCCGTGGCGTCCGTGCCGCGCTGGAACATGCTCGGCAGCGGCAGCCACTCGCCCGACACCAACGCCTCGGCCCTCATGAACACGCGCCCCGACTGGGACCCCGGGCAGTGGAAGGGGACGTGCCCCGACTCGCAGCGCCTCGTCGGCGTCGCGCGCAGCACGAACCGCGGGCTGTGCACCGACACCCTGCAGCCGGCCGTGACGACGGCGCGCACCGTCGTCGCCAACGAGGCGCACGTGCAGAACGACTGGGCGAGCGGCTACAGCAAGCTGCAGTGCCCGGCCGGGGAGCTGGCCGTCGGCTTCAGCCTCACGATCGGCACGACCAACAAGTGGTCGACCTCGAAGCTGCTCTGCGCGAAGAGCCGGACGGCGCTGCCCACGAGCCAGGGACGCACCGTCTGGTTCGACCAGGGGGACGACCGGCCGGTCGGCGGCGGGTCGACCGCGAGCGACTGGGCGCCCGGCAAGCACAAGGGTCAGTGCGCCGACGGTGAGTACCTCGCCGGCATCGCCTTCACCTGGAAGTGGAGCCACGGCGGCGTGCCCGACGCGCTCCTCTGCAAGCCGCTGGGCTGACGCCGGGGTGGACGACGAGGGGCCGGGTCGCGCGTGCGACCCGGCCCCTCGCCGTCGGCCCGTCGACGGCCCGTCGACGGCCTGGTGCCGGCCCGACGGCGGAGCCCGCGTCAGGCGAGCGGCGGCAGCCGGACCTCGCGCAGCACGGTGCCGGCGAGGTCGCGCATCGTGAGGACGAGCCCGTCGGGCGACGCCTCGCCGTCGATCCACGCGGCGGCCTCGTCGGACGTCGGGTCGGCGTCCGGTCCGCCGCTGACGAGCTGCGCGTACGGCAGCTCCTCGGTCGCGGGGAGCCAGGCCTGGTAGTGCGTGTGGCCCGACACGACGACCTGGGCTCCCCACCCGACGAGCGCGTCGTGCCAGGCGTCGCGGCTCGCGCGACTGAACCAGTCGTAGCCCTCGGCGTCGTAGTCGACGACGCTCTCGTCGACCCACCGCAGGGGGATGTGGCAGAACACGACGCGGTACGGAGCGCCCGCGATCTCGGGGCGCGCCGTGACCTCGCGCAACCACGCGGCCTGCTCCGCGCGCAGGGGCTCGAACGCGACCCTGCCCTCGAAGGTCGGGTGAGCGTCGGGCTTGTCCTCGCCCGTGTGCAGCACGACGCACGCGACCGGACCGACGCGGAACGCCGTGAACGGCCGCCCCTCCGGCGTGGCCACGAAGTCCTCGAGCTGGTACGCCCAGGTTCCCCGCACGTCGTGGTTGCCCACGACGATCGAGAGCGGACGACCGTCGCTCACGTCCAGGCCGGCCGGGTCGAGGACCGTCGAGGTGAACCACGACGGGTCCTTCCAGTCGTTGCAGAGGTCGCCGTTCCACACGAGAACGTCTACCTCGGGGGTCGCCTCGTGCAGCGCCCGCAGGGTGTCCTCACGTTGGTGGGTGTCGTTCCACACGGCGAAGCGCGCGGTGTCGGACGTGCCGTCGAGCGTGCGCGCCGTCTTCCAGGCGCTCTCGTGCCGCGACCCCGCGGCGCCGACCTCCTCGGTGACCGCCCGGAGACGGACGGTGGCGCCCGTGGGCAGCCCGCCGACCCGCACGCGCAGCACCCGGTCGCCCTGCGGAACCATGCCGAACGCGTCGCCCGTGACGAGGCCGCGCGAGCCGTCGTCGGCCTCCCACTCGACCCGTCCGCGGCACAGCCGGCTCACGCCCCACACGACCTCGAAGCCGTCGGTGCGGGGGGCCATCACCACCGGGGGGCTGGTCACGAGCGCGGTGGTCATCGGGCACCTCCGAGGTCGAGCAGGAAACGGAAGCGCAGGTCGTCGTCGATCCACATGGTGAAGTTGGTTCCCCAGACGTTGTTGTGAAGGTTCACGTGGAAGCCGTCCTCCGGATCGGGCACGGCGTCGTCGAAGCGTAGGAGCGCAGGACGCCCGACCGCGACGAGGGCCGCGTCGAGCGGGCGCAGCGAGAAGGTCCGCGCTGCGGTGTGCGTGACCTCCGCCACGGCGTGCATCCTGCGGTTGCCGTTGCGCACGACGTGCTGCGGGTCGACCGGCGTGTCGATCTTGGTGAGTCTCCAGTCGCCCGGACCCGTGCGCGGACGGAAGCCCAGCCAGCTCGCCTCGGGCAGCCGGGAGGCGTCCTTGTCCTGCAGGTCGAGCGTCACGGTGATCGGGCCGGGCCCGGCGGGAAAGGCGTACGTCAACCGGATGTCTCGCGGCGCGCCCCACGTCTCGCACGCGGCGTCGGGCAGCGCGAGGTGCACGGACAGGAGCTCGTCGGCACCGTCGGTGCCGACGGAGCCGTTGGTGCCGTCGGCCGAGCGCTCGACCGAGACGACGCGGGGTGCGAAGGTCGTGGCCGGCAGCCGGTCGGCGATCGCGAGGCCAGGCTTCGACTGGTCGGGCACGGCCCACAGGGCGTTCTCGTCCATGTCCCGGCAGTACTCCCGCATCCACCGGGCCTCGTCCCGCTCGTCGAACGTCTCGTAGCGGTAGGCCCCGAGCGGGTGCTCGGGCCCAGCCCACTGGACGCCGTCCGCGTCGACGAGCGAGACGATCGCTCCGTCTGCGCCGAGGCGGACCCGGTAGGTGCCGACCTGCTGCTCGGCATCGAGGTCGACGGGCGTCCCGCCCGGTCGGGCGCCGGGGTCCGGACGGGTCTCGGCGATCGCGGCCTCGGCCTCGGCCCGGCGCTCGGGCGAGAGCGCCGCGAGCGCGCGGTCGAGGTGAGCGCGCTGCTCGGCCCACGAGCGCTCGAACGCGGAGTACGCGAGGCCCTGCGGGCTCGGGTGCTCGGTGTACGCCCAGGCGTACTCGTCGAACGCGGCGGGGTTCCGGGCGGGGTCGACGACGTCGGCCGCGCGGGCACGCGCGAAGTCGGCCTTCTCGTAGCTCACGTAGTCGGGCAGGTAGGTCTTGAGGTCCTCGCCCCAGGTGTGCTCGGGCACGAGCAGCAGGCCGTCGCTGAAGGCGTCGCACTCGGGCGTGCCGGGGGCGAGGTCCCCGGACGCGACCCAGCGGGTGCGCAGACGCAGCAGCGCCCGCAGGCGTGCGGTCTGCACCGGGTCGCTCGCGACTCCGTGGATCCAGGAGTCGCCGATCTCCCGCTCGAGCACCGGCAGGCTCGCCCGGGCCGCGACCGCCTCCCGGCTGAACGCGTCGAGCGTCGAGGCGATCACGCGGGCACCCGGGTACGCCGCCTGAAGGTCGGCGAACAGCGCCTCGACGTCCTCAGCGGGCGGAGGCCCGAAGTTGTCGCCCGTGTGCGCGAGGTGGAGGGCGTGCGTGCCGCCGGGCACGACCGCCACGCCGAGCTCGGTCGCCCCGTAGCTCTGCGCGTAGTTGACGACCACCTCGCTGCCGTCGGGAGCGCGCCAGACGAAGAACTCGGGGACCTCCGGTACGGCCGAGGCCCCGTTGACCCCGATGTGCAGGAAGTCGAGGCCGCCACGGGCGAGGAACGGCACGAGGCCGATCGTGTGCCCCGGGACGTCCGTCATCTTCGCGGCCCGGGTGCTGTGCCCGAAGCGCGCGTCGAGCGCCCGGCCGATCGCGATGCCGTGCTCGACGAGGCCGGCGTCCATGAGCTCGGTGTGCGTCGTCATCGGCAGCCCGTGCCAGGTCACGTGGCCCGCGCGGACCGCTCGCTCCAGGGCCGACCGCTCCGCGGGCTCGCCGAGCCGCAGCGCCTCGTGGATCAGCCACGAGCCGGTCGTCCACAGGAACCGGGCGGGCCCGCCCCGACGCTCGAGCTCCTCGGCCAGCGCGACGGCGCGCGGCAGGTACTCGTGCACGTACCGGTCGGTGACGTTCGCGGCGGTGTCGGTGAAGCCCAGGTCGAGGTGGGTCTTGAAGACGACGTGGACGGTGGTGATCACGAGTACCTCCGGACGGTGGTGGCGCAGCGGGGGGTGCGGGTGTCCCCGCGCGCGGACCGCGCCCTGGAAACAGAGGGGTCGAGGTCTGTCGCCTGCATTCGTTACTCCTTCGTGACGTGCGGCAGCTCCGGGCTGTTTGCGTAAACATCATCGTTGCTTATATCGTGCTGGGAACGCAAACACCCACGAAGGAGTGCGGTCGCGAATGTCGAAGAAGTCAATCGTCCACGAGGCGGGGAGCGGGTTGCTCGTCGCCGCCGGTCGGGCGCATGCCGGGCCGTCCGTCGAGGGGTCGGCCGCAGCCGCCGCGCACCCGGCCGCGGGCACGAGGGCGCCACGGCGCCGGGTGCGCCGGGACTGGGCCGGATGGTGGTTCGTCGGGCCGTTCATGCTCGTGTTCGCGCTCGTCTTCCTCGCGCCGCTCTTCTACGCGATCTACCTCAGCCTCTTCCGCGAGACGCTCCTGGGCGGCAACTCCTTCGTCGGCGTCGCGAACTACGCGCAGGCGCTGGCCGACCCGAAGTTCTGGGGCGCCATGGGGAGGGTCGCAGCCTTCCTGCTCGTGCAGGTGCCGATCATGCTGCTGCTGGCGATGTTCGCCGCGCTCGCCCTGGACAGTGCCCGACTGCGCTGGGTGCCGTTCTACCGGCTCTCGATCTTCCTGCCGTACGCCGTGCCCGGCGTCGTCGCCGTCATGATCTGGGGCTACATGTACGGCTCGCAGTTCGGCCTCGTCGCCGACCTGAACCACTTCTTCGGGATCGAGCTGCCCTCACCTCTCGCGTCGAACCTGATCCTGGTCTCGATCGGCAACATCGTGACGTGGGAGTTCGTGGGCTACAACATGCTCATCTTCTTCTCCGCGCTGAAGTCCGTGCCCCAGGAGCTCTACGAGGCAGCCGAGATCGACGGCGCCGGCACGTTCCGGACGATCTTCTCGATCAAGCTCCCGTCGATCCGCGGAGCGATCGTCATCGCCACGGTCTTCTCGGTCATCGGCAGCTTCCAGCTCTTCAACGAGCCGTCGATCCTCCAGACCCTCGCGCCGAACTCGATCCCGTCGTACTACACGCCGAACCTGTACGCATTCAACCTGTCGTTCGCCGGCTCCCAGTTCAACTACGCCGCCGCGATCGCCATCATCTCGGGAGTCATCACCATGGTCGTGGCCTACCTCGTCCAGCTCGGCGGCGAGAAGAAGGGGGCCGGGGCATGAGCGCCGTCGGGACCCGGCACGGCTCGGGCCGCACGCCGAGCCGCCTCGCGAGCGGTCGGCTGCCGGGGCGCGGCGCACGAGGCACCACGGCGAGGCCGCGGCACAAGCGCCCGTCGCTCACGCTCGGCATCCTCATGACGCTGATGCTGCTGTACTGCCTCGTCCCGCTGTGGTGGCTGCTCGTGAACTCGACCAAGACGATGGACTCGCTCTACAGCTCGTTCGCGTTCTGGTTCAGCGGCGAGTTCTCGCTCTTCCAGAACATCGCCGACACCTTCACCTACCAGGACGGCATCTTCCTGCGCTGGCTCATGAACACGCTGTTCTACGTCGTGATCGGTGCCGGAGGAGCCACCCTGCTCGCGACCCTCGCGGGCTACGGCCTCGCGAAGTACAGCTTCCCCGGCCGCCGGTGGGTGTTCGCGATCATCCTCGGCGCGATGGCCATCCCGGGCACCGCGCTCGCGGTCCCGCAGTTCCTGCTCTTCAGCGGGCTCGGCCTGACGAACACGCCGTGGTCGGTGATCATCCCGTCGATGGTGAGCGCCTTCGGTCTCTACCTCGTGTGGGTCTACGCCAGGGACGCGATCCCCGACGAGCTGCTCGAGGCGGCACGGCTCGACGGCGCCGGAGAGATCCGCATCTTCTTCGTGATCGCCCTGCGACAGCTCGCCCCGGCGCTGATCACGGTCCTGATGTTCGCGGTCGTCGCGACCTGGAACAACTACTTCCTGCCGCTGATCATGCTCAGCGACGCGCAGTGGTACCCGCTCCCGGTCGGGCTGGCGCAGTGGTCCGCACAGGCGAGCTCCGTCGGCGGGCAGGCCATCCCGAACCTCGTCATCACGGGGTCCCTGCTGACCGTCATCCCCATCTCCGCGGCGTTCCTCTACCTGCAGCGTTACTGGCAGTCGGGGTTGACCGCCGGGAGCGTCAAGTAGTCCGGCCCGACCGGTATCAGAAACTCACCTACCAACCGCAAAGGAACCACCTCAATGAAGAGAATCTCCACTCGCCGGTGGGAGCGGCTCGGCGCCGCCGTCGGCGCCGGCGCACTGCTCGTCGGAACGCTCGCGGGCTGCGGGAGCGGCACCGCCGGGACGGACAGCGGCTCGACCGACACCGACGCCGCGCTGGCCGAGGACGTCACCCTCACGTGGTGGACCTGGTCGGACGACACCCAGGTGATCGCGGACGGCGTCTCCGAGAAGTTCCCGAACGTCACGTTCGACGTCGTCAAGCTCGAGAACCCGGACGCCGTGGTCACCAAGCTGCAGAACGCCGTCAAGGCGGGCAAGGGAGCGCCCGACCTGGTGCCGGTCGAGTACCAGACCCTGCCGCAGCTGACCCTCGGGAAGGCGCTCGCCGACCTGGAGGGGTACGGCCTCGGGTCGTACGAGGACGCGTTCACGGCCTCCACGTGGAACGCCGTGAACGTGCAGGACAAGCTCGTCGCGCTCCCCATGGACTCCGGTCCGATGGTCATGATCTACAACAAGGACATGTACGACAAGGCCGGAGTGACGGCCGCACCGACGACGTGGGACGAGTTCGCGGCTGCGTCCGCGGCGATCCGCGCGGCGGACCCCGAGGCCTACATCGCGAACAGCGGCGACGCCGGCTTCTTCACCAGCATGATCTGGGCCTCGGGCGGCCAGCCGTTCCGGACCGACGGTGAGGACGTCACGATCGACCTGCAGGACGAGGGCACCAAGAAGTTCGCCGACTTCTGGGGCGAACGGCTCACCGCCGGAGAGCTCTCCGGGCTCGCGACCTGGTCGGACGAGTGGTCCAAGGCGCTCACCCAGGACAAGCTGGGGACGCTCCTCATGGGCTCCTGGATGATCAGCGGGATGGACGACTACGGTCCCGCGGGCAAGTGGCGCGTCGCACCGATCCCCACCTGGGACGGCAAGGCCGCCTCGGCGGAGAACGGCGGCAGCGCGCTCGCCGTCACCGAGCAGAGCACGAAGAAGGCCGCCGCGGCCGGGGTGCTCAAGTACCTCGCCGAGGGCGAGGGGCGTGCGCTGCTGAACACGACGGGCTTCCCGTCGACGGTCGACGACCTCAGCGCCCCCGAGTTCCTCGACCACCCGTTCGACGCCTACGCGGGTCAGCCCGCGAACGAGGTCGGCGCGGCGTCGGCGGAGTCGGTCGTCCCCGGCTGGCAGTACCTGCCGTACCAGGGGTACGCCAACAACGTCTTCGGGGACTCCGTCGGCAAGGCGCTCGGCTCGGACGGCGACCTCAACGCGGCGCTCCTCGAGTGGCAGGACACGCTCGTCGCGTTCGGCAACGAGCAGGGGTTCAGCGTCAACAAGTAGCAGCGACTGCACCATTCCGCGGGGCGGTCGCCGGCTCGGTGACCGCCCCGCGGGCCATTCCTCGACACAACAGGATGATGCATGCCCAGCTTCGCCATCGGTGAGACAGACTTCCTTCTCGACGCTGCGCCGTTCCGGGTCCTCGCGGGCGCGATCCACTACTTCCGGGTCCACCCCGACCAGTGGGCCGACCGGATCCGCAAGGCCCGCCTCATGGGGCTCAACACGATCGAGACCTACGTGCCGTGGAACGAGCACTCGCCCGTGCGGGGCGAGTTCCGCGCCGACGAGCAGCTCGACCTCGGCCGCTTCCTCGACCTCGTCCGCGCCGAGGGCATGTACGCCGTCGTGCGCCCGGGCCCGTACATCTGCGCCGAGTGGCACGACGGCGGACTGCCCGCGTGGCTCGTCGCGGACACGTCGCTGACGCTGCGCTCGAGCGACCCGGCCTACCTCGCGGCGATCGCGGAGTACCTCGACGAGGTCTACGCGATCGTCCGACCGCGACAGGTCCAGCACGACGGCCCGGTGATCCTCGTGCAGATCGAGAACGAGTACGGGGCCTACGGGGCGGACCACGACTACCTGCGGGAGCTGACCTCGATGACCCGCGCACGGGGAATCGACGTGCCGTTGACCACGGTCGACCAGCCGACCGACGAGATGCTCACCAACGGTGGGCTCGCCGAGCTCCACCGCACGGCCTCGTTCGGTTCGCGGGCGACCGAGCGGCTCGCCGTCCTGCGTCGGCACCAGCCCCGCGGCCCGCTGATGTGCTCGGAGTTCTGGTGCGGCTGGTTCGACAGCTGGGGCGAGATCCACCACACGGCCTCCGCGGAGGAGTCGGCGCGCGAGCTCGACGACATGCTCGCTGCAGGAGCCTCGGTCAACGTCTACATGTTCCACGGCGGCACGAACTTCGGGTTCACGAACGGTGCCAACGACAAGGGCACCTATCGTCCCATCGCGACCTCGTACGACTACGACGCACCGCTCGCCGAGGACGGCACGCCGACCGAGAAGTACTGGCGCTTCCGCGAGGTGATCGCGAAGTACGCGCCCGTGCCCGAGGAGCGACCGGAGGAACGGATCGACGCCCCCGTGCTCGAGGTGGAGCTCGACCGCAGCGTGCCGCTCTGGTCCGTCCCGGTGATCGACCCACGACGCTTCGACCACCTGCCCGACGCGACCGAGCTGGGCTCCGCGCGCGGGTTCACCTGGTACTCGGCCCGCGTCGAGCACGGGGGCCTGCTCGCGTTCGCCGAGGTGCGCGACCGCGCCCAGGTCTTCCTGGACGGTGCGCTGGTGGGCACGCTCGACCGCGAGCTCCACGAACGGCTGCTTCCCCTGCCCTGGGACGCCAGGGGGGAGCTCACGGTGCTCGTCGAGAACCTCGGCGGGGTGAACTACGGTCCCCGGCTGGGAGAGGTCAAGGGGCTCGTCGGACCGGCCACCCTCGACGGCACCGAGATCGTCGAGTGGACCGCGGGACGCGTCCGGCTCGACGACCTCGACCCGGTCAGGGATGCGCTCGCGTGCGCCTCGGCCGGACGCGCGGGATCCGACCGTCCGACGGCTCCGGGGCCCGCGGTCAGCGGACCGGCGTTCGCCCGGGGCACGTTCGTGCTCGACGGACCCGCCGATCTCCACCTCGACCTGCACGGCTGGGGCAAGGGCGTCGTCTGGGTGAACGGCTTCAACCTCGGCCGCTACTGGAGCCGCGGGCCGCAGCGGACCTCGTACGTCCCGGCGCCCGTGACCCGGGCGGGGGAGAACGAGGTGATCGTCCTCGAGACCATCGGGGCCCTGGCGGCCACCGCGCGGTTCGTGGCGCGCCCCGAGCTGGGCCCGACGGAGGCGTGACGGCGGTGCGCGGGGGGCTACGCGCCGCGGACGGGGCCCGTGCTGTCGCGGACGACGAGCCGGGTCGGGATGAGGATCTTGTGCTTCTCGCTCGGTCGGCCGTCGATCAGCGAGAGCAGGAGCCTCGTCGCGTGGCGGCCGACGTCGTCGAAGTTCTGGTGCACGGTCGTCAGGGCCGGCCAGTACGACGCCGCGTCGTCCGTGTCGTCGAAGCCGACCACGCTGACGTCCGCGGGGACGCCCCAGCCGCGCTCGTGGATCGCGTGCATCGCGCCGAGGGCCATCTGGTCGTTGCCGGCGAACACCGCGGTGGGCGGCTGCTCGGACGCGAGGAGCTCGCGGGTGAGCTCGCGCCCCGAGCTCGCGGTCCAGTCGCCGACGAGCACCGGGCGCGCCGGCAGGCCGGCCTCGGTCATGACCTGCCGGTACGCGGCGGCACGGCGCTTGGCGGAGAACGAGGTCGGCGGTCCGGAGATGTGCACGATGTCGCGGTGCCCGAGGTCGAGCAGGTGCTGCAGGGCGATGTGAGCACCCTGCTCCTGATCGGTGTCGACGATCGTGTAGGGCAGGTTGGCGTCGGAGTCGACGATCACGACCGGGAGCCCCGCGGTGAGCTTCAGCTCGTCGAGGGACTCCACCTCGGCCGACATCACGAGGATGATGCCGTCGACGGCCTGCTCCTCGAGCCGGCTGAAGGCGCCGGCCACGTCGAGCTGGGTCGGGGCGTTGACCGGCAGCAGCGTGGTCGTGTACCCGGCGGCCTCGGACGCTTCCGCGATGGCGTTGAGCGTGCGCTCGGTACCGAGCGTGGCGAGGTTGAACGTCACGAACCCGATGCTGCGGAACCTGCCCGACTTCAGGTTGCGGGCCGCGCTGTTGGGGCGGTACCCGAGCGCCTGCATCGAGGCCTTGACCCGTTCGCGGGTCGCGGGCCGGACGTTCGCCTGGCCGTTCGCGACGCGCGAGACGGTCTGCGCCGAGACGCCGGCGTGCCGGGCGACGTCGTTGATCGACGCGCGCGGTCGGGGGGGAGTGTCGGCTCCCGACGAAGTGCTCGTTGAAGACTCCATGATGACGCAAACACTAGCGGATGCGGCTCGGCCCGTCCCGCGTCGTCCCGAAAGACTCCACGCTCCAGCTCCTCACCCACAGAGAGGTCCCCGATGACCATCGACCGACCAGGCCACGGCCTGATCCTGCGCTCCGGCGGAGTCGCGCTCGCCCTCGACCTGACCGGCGACGCCCTGCCCTCCGTCGTGCACTGGGGCGCCGACTGCGGTGCCCTCGACGAGCGCGGGTTCGACGCGCTGCGGCGGACCGCGGTCCTGCCGGTCGGCGCGAGCGAGGTCGACGTGCCGGTGCTGGTCGCGATCCTGCCCGAGCACTCGCGAGGGTGGATGGGCCGACCGGGCCTCAGCGGGTCGCGTGCAGGCAGCGCCTGGTCGCCGCGCTGGCGCAGGACCTCGGCACGGCTCGACGGCGACGAGCTGTTCGCGCCCGGTGCCCCCACCGTCGTCGACCGCGCGGCCGGCACGCTCGTGGCGACCGCGGTCGACGACGACGCCGAGCTCGCCCTGGTGCTCACGGTCGAGCTCTCGGCGGCCGGGGTGGTGCGGGTGCGCGCCGAGATCGAGAACACGGGCGAGGGCCCCTACCAGCTCGACGAGCTGCTGCTGAGCCTGCCCACCCCGCCCGTGGCGAGCGAGATCCTCGACCTGGCGGGCCGGTGGGGCGGCGAGCGGGCACCGCAGCGCAGCACCGTGACGGTCGGGGCGCACCGGCGCGAGGGGCGCCGGGGGCGGACCGGGCTCGACGCGGCGACCGTGCTCTCGGTCGGCACACCCGGGTTCGGGTTCGGCCACGGCGAGGTCTGGGGCGTGCACACCGGCTGGTCGGGCAACCACGTCCACCAGGTCGAACGGGTGCTGAGCGGCGAGCAGCTGCTCGGTGGCGGCGAGCTGCTCCTGCCGGGCGAGGTGCGCCTCGCCCGCGGCGAGCGGTACACGAGCCCGTGGGTCCACGGCATCTACGGGGCCGGCCTGGACGACGCGGCGCGACGGACGCACCGGCACCTGCGCGCTCGCCCTCAGCACCCTCGTTCGCCGCGTCCCGTCACGCTCAACGTGTGGGAGGCCGTCTACTTCGCGCACGACGTCGACGTCCTGCGCGACCTCGCTGATCGCGCGGCCGAGATCGGCGTCGAACGCTTCGTGCTCGACGACGGCTGGTTCGGCGGGCGTCGTGACGACCGCGCCGGCCTGGGCGACTGGTTCGTCTCGCCGGACGTGTGGCCCCAGGGACTGCACCCCCTCGTCGACCACGTGCGCGGGCTGGGCATGCAGTTCGGGCTCTGGTTCGAGCCCGAGATGGTCAACGTCGACTCGGACCTCGCGCGAGCGCACCCCGAGTGGATCATGGCGACCGGCGGCCGGCTGCCCGTGGAGTCGCGCCACCAGCAGGTCCTGGACCTCGGGATCCCGGAGTGCTACGCCCACGTCCGCGACGCGATGTGCGCGGTCCTCGACGAGTACGACATCGCGTACGTCAAGTGGGACCACAACCGCGACCTCGTCGACGCGGGCACCGGTCCGGCGGGACGACCAGGCGTGCACGAGCAGACCCTCTCCTTCTACCGGCTCGTCGACGAGCTGAGGTCCCGGTACCCGGGCCTGGAGATCGAGTCGTGCTCGTCGGGCGGTGGGCGCGTCGACCTCGGGGTGCTCGAGCGCACCGACCGCATCTGGGCGTCCGACGACAACGACCCGCTCGAACGTCAGCAGATCAACCGGTGGACGGGCCAGCTCGTGCCGCCCGAGCTCGTCGGCGCCCATGTCGCGTCGGGGGCCTCCCACACGACGGGCAGGGTCCAGGAGCTGTCGTTCCGCGCCATCACCGCGCTGTTCGGGCACCTGGGTGTCGAGTGGGACCTGCGCTCGGCGAGCGCCGCCGAGCTCGCCGAGCTCGGGGAGTGGATCGCGTTCCACAAGGAGCACCGGGGGCTGCTGCACGGCGGTGACCTCGTGCGCCTCGACCACCCGGACGCCTCGCTCGCCCTCCACGGTGTCGTGGCGCCCGACCGTGCGGAGGGACTGTACTCGTACGTCTCGCTCACGCGGGCAGCCGTGGCGAGCCCGGGACGCATCCGGCTCCCCGGGCTCGACGCCGGGGCGACCTACCGCGTCGAGCCCGTCCGCGTCGGCGGGGTCCCGCACGGAGCCGACCCCGCGCCGTGGTGGGGCGACGGGCCGGTCTTCCTGAGCGGCGCCGTCCTCGCGACGGCCGGCGTCGTGATGCCCGCGCTGCGTCCTGAGCAGGCCGTGCTGATCCGCGCGGTCCGCACGGAGCCGGGCTCCGGCGTCGGGGTGGCACCGGGCCTCGCACGGTGACCGGGTCGGTCGTCCTCGTCGTCCTCGGGGCCGCGCTCCTGCACGGCACCTGGAACGCGATCGCCAAGGCGATACCTGCCCGTCTGGTCTCCTCGACGCTGATCGCGCTGGTGTACCTCGTCGTCGGGGGGATCGGCTGCCTGGTGCTGCCGCTCCCCGACCGGGCGGCCTGGCCGTACCTGCTCGTCTCGGCCGCCGTGCAGACGCTCTATCTCCTGCTGCTCACGGCGGCCTACGCGAGGTCGGAGTTCGGCAGCGCCTACCCCCTCACGCGGGGCATCGCGGTGCTGGGCATCACCCTCGTCTCGACGACCTTCCTGGGCGAGGTGATGACCCCGGTGCAGCTCGCGGGCGTGGCGGTCGTCGCGCTGGCGCTGCTCGCGCTGGCGTGGACGCCCGCGGCGCGCGCGAGGACCGGGGGCACGCTCATCTCGGTCGTGGTCGGCCTCACCATCACGGCGTACTCGGTGCTCGACGGCGTCGGGGTGCGCCTCTCGGGGGAGCCGCTCGGCTATGCGGCCTGGCTGTTCCTGCTCCAGGGGGTCTCGATCCCGGTCACGTGCCTGGTGCTGGCACGTGACCGGAAGGCGTTCGTGCGCGGGCTGCGCAGCCACGCGCGGATGGGAGCGCTCGGCGGTGCGCTCTCGCTCGTCGCCTACACGATCGTCGTCTGGGCCCAGTCGATCGCGCCGCTCGCGGTCGTCTCCGCGCTGCGGGAGACGGGGGTGCTCGCCGCCGGAGCGATCGGCTACCTGGTGTTCCGGGAGCCGCTCAGCGCCCGGCGGGTCACGGCGACGGTCTGCGCGGTGGTGGGCATCGTGGCGATCCGGCTCGGTACGTGAGGCCCCCGGGGGTCAGGCGAGCAGCCCCAGCCGCGCCCCCGTGAGGGCCAGCGCTGCGCCCACCAGCATGTACGGGCCGAACGCGATCGCGGTCGTGCGCGACGCGCGTCGCGAGGCGAGCAGCGCCACGGCGGCCAGCCCTCCCACGAGGAACGGGACGAGCGCGACGCCCCACAGGACGGGCCACCCGTACCAGGCGCCGACGGCGCCCAGGATCCCCGCGAGCTTGACGTCGCCGAACCCGAGGCCGGCCGGGTTGACGAGGTGCAGCGCCAGGTAGGCCCCGCCGAGTGCGAGACCGCCGAGCGCGGCGCGCAGCAGGGCGTCGAACGCGCCGTCGGCCAGTGCCGCGACGGTGAGCAGGACGGCCACGACCGCGGCCGTCGGGCCGACGATCGCGTCCGGGAGGCGGTGCGTCGAGGCGTCGATCGCGAAGAGCGCCGTGCTCGCGACGGCGAGGACGACGAGCGTGGGGGTGGACCAGCCCGGACCGCTCGCCCAGACGGCCCAGACCGCGGCAGGCACGGCGGCCACGAGGACGGGGGTGCGGTACGGGGTGATCTCGCTGATCGCGCGACGGAGCGTCGAGGGCATGCGCGAACAGTACGCGGACGCGTCGACGGCTCGCGCCGCAGCCCGCGTCAGCCGACCGCGACCCTGCTCCCGACCGCGAGACCCCACCGCTCGAACGACGACGCGGGGGCCTCGAGCACGGCCGCGACACCGTGCCGGGGCCGGGTCATGCCCCACGGGCGCAGACGGTGCACCGCGAGGACGCGGTACCCGGGGTCGAGCAGGGCGACGTCGAGGGGGACGCGCATCCATGCGCCGTGCACCGAGGTGCACGGCCGGAGCAGCAGAGCGTCGGGAATCGTGCCGCGAAACAAGAGCCCTCGGGCCCGATTTATCCATGTTTCAGCTATTTCGAGCGAAGAAACCGTTCTGTCGTCGACGAGCAGGAAGGTCGAAGGGCCACTCTGTGACACGGGTTTTCCTTTCGTGGCATTCGCTTCTATGCTCGGCGCCGCCGTGGTGCTTGCCCGGGCGCACGAAATTCTCGCAGTGTGCCGGTGGCGGTCGCCGAGGGTCGCGACGCGATGCGATGCGTGCAGCGGGCGAATCTCGCGCACCGGCAGGAACAGAAATACTCATGGAGCCAGGGGAGCCTATGTCACGCGCAACGGTGTGCGCCTTCGTCCCGTCCCAGCCCGAGCTCGTCGACCGCCTCCGCAACGATCGCCTCGTGGTCCCGGACACGAAGGACCTGCGCGGCTGGGTCGAGCGTCTCCAGGACACCGGTCCCGTGGTGATCGTCGGGGAGCAGCGGCACGAGCGCCCGCTCCTGAGCGCCGCCGCCGCCCTGTCCGACGCCGGGCTGTCGGTCGCGACGCGCCTGCTGCCGCACGGCCCCGCCGCGGTCGTGCTCGTGGCGCGCGAGGCCGCCTACGCCCCCGTCGACGCGGGGGTGGTCCCGGCGCTGGTCGACGCGATCGCCGCCGAGACGTGGAGCGGGGCCTGGACCGCGAGCGTCGTGGGGCTGACCTCGCCGGCTCCGTCCCTGGGCCAGCACGTCGCCTCCTGGTTCCGCCCGCGGCACGGGTTCGTCGTCACCCTGAGCGAGGCGTCCGGCCGCGCGGTCGCGAGCGCGCGAGCGACCCGCCCTCGCACGGGCCAGGGCTGGCCGGTCCTCACGGTCGCCCACGGGCAGGCGCCGGACGGCGCCCGCGCGGACCTCCTGCGCACCGTCGGCGCGAGCGAGACCGTCGCGCCCGACTGGCTCGTGCTGGACCCCGTCGAGCGGTTCGGGACGCCGCGCGCGCTCGAGGCCGCAGCGCTCCCCGCGAACAGCGCCGCCCTGCTCTCGGCCCTCGGCCCCGTCACCGGCGAGTGCACGGTCTGCGGGTCCTCGCTGCTCGAGAAGTTCTGCCCGTACTGCCGGGTCGCACCGGTCCTGATGAGCTCAGCTGGAGGCACCCTGTGAACCCACGGCAGCGAAGAGGCGTTCTCTTCATCCTGTTGGCCGCACTGATGGCGGTCGTCGTCTTCGCGGCCGTCGCCCTCTACGTGGGCAGCGTCAGCTCGCGGGTCGGGGCGCTGGTGACCGTGTACCGCTCGGCAGAGGCCCTGCCCGCCTACAGCGAGGTCACGGAGGCGTCGCTCGTCGCGGAGGAGGTCCCCCGGCGATGGGTCTCCGACAACGCGATGCTCGACCAGGAGGCGCTCCTCGGCCGTCGGATCGGCGTGAACCTCGACGAGGGCACGATGATCACCTCGGACCTGCTCGTCCCGCCCTCGGACCTCGACGCCGACGAGCGTGAGCTCGCGATCAACGTCGACGCGGTCACGGGCCTCGCCGGCCGCGTGGTCCCGGGCGACTACGTCGACGTGTACGCCGTGTTCGGCGACGTCCCCGGGCTGCCCAAGCAGGTGCAGGTGCTCGTGCGCAGCGTGCGGGTCGTGTCCGTCGCCGGCAGCCAGGTCCAGGTCGACGAGGAGAGCGCCACGGGACAGCAGACCGTGATCCCCGTGACCCTCGCACTCAAGCCCAACGACGCCCTCGCCGTGACCTACGCGGCCGCCTTCGCCCAGGAGGTCCGGCTCGTCGGGCTGCCCACCGGCAGCGCGGAGGACCGCACCGGTGAGCTCGACGACCTCGACGCCGGCGACCTCGGCGGCACCGCCATCCCAGAAGGAGACCGCTGATGCCCGGAACCGTCGTCATCGCGTGCGCCGACCAGTCGCTCGCCTACGAGCTGCGGTCGCAGCTCGCCGAGGTCGGTGACGTCGAGGTGGTGGGTCTCGCGGAGACCACGACCGAGCTCGTCGAGATGGTCACCACGCACGAGCCCAACGCGGTCCTCGTGCACGACCAGATCGGTCCCCTGTCGGTGCACGAGGTCGTCCGTGACCTCGGTGTGCGCCGCCCCGCGACCGTGTCGGTCGTCGTGGCGAGCGACCCCGACCCCGAGGTCCTCGCGGCGGCCATGGACGCCGGGGCCCGCGGCGTGCTCACCTACCCGCTGTCGTTCGACGCGGTCCAGCAGCGGGTCCAGAACGCGCTCGAGTGGTCCCGTCAGATGGAGGCCATGCTCGACGCGACCCGCGCGGGCGGCACGAGCGCACGGGGCCGGGCGACCGTCGTCGTCGCGACCGGGTCGAAGGGAGGCGTCGGGACGACGGCGCTCCTCACGCACCTGGCCTGGGACCTGCGCCGCAGGACGCCGGACCTCAAGGTCGCGGTGGTCGACGCGGACCTCGAGAAGGGGGACCTCACGAGCTACCTCCCCGCGGCGTACCGGACCTCGATCGCGGACCTGGCCAAGGTCGCCGAGGACCTGTCGCCGCGCACGGTCGCCGACGCGATGTTCGAGCACGAGTCCGGGCTGCACCTCCTGCTCCCGCCCGAGGACGTCCGCGAGGTCGAGTTCGTGACCCCCACCGCGGTCCGCCAGATCGTCTACCTGCTGCGCCAGCAGTACGACCTGGTCCTCGTGGACGCCGGGTCGCACGTGACGCCCGTCCAGGTCGCGCTCGTCGAGATCGCCGACGAGGTCGTGCAGGTCGTCACCCCGGACCTCGTGAGCCTGCGCGGCCTGCGACGGGACCTGGGCTGGTGGGAGTCGTTCGGCGCCCGCAAGCCCGACGCCGTCAAGGTGCTCGTCAACCGTCGCTCGAAGGGTGACGAGATCCAGTTCGACGCCGTCCGCCAGCTCTCTCCCGCGCCCGTCCTCCAGACGACGGTCCCGCACCTCGGCCGCCGCCTCGAGGCGGCGGTCAACACGCGGTCGCCCGGCCTCGTGGAGGACCAGGGCTGGTGGAGCGCGCTCCGTGCGCTCGCCGGAGAGCTCCGTGTGGACCGTGCGCTCGCGCAGGACGACGACGCTCCCGCCGCAGCCCGGCCGCCCCGCGAGGCCCGGACGGCTCGTGCCCCCCGGCGCGCGGCGCGGGCCGGCGCCCGGGAACGCGGATCGGCGTCGATCGAGATGCTCGGCACGCTTCCGGTCCTGCTGCTGGTCGCGGTCGTCCTGGTGCAGCTCGCCACAGCCGGCCTGACCTACGTGTGGACGGGCCACGCGGCCTCCCTCGCCGCCAGGGCCGCGGCCGTCGACCCGTGGGACGGAGCCGGTGCCCGGGCGCTGGCCCTCGAGGACATCCCCTCCGGGGTCACCGACGACATGAGGATCGCCCTGTCAGGACAGGGGAACGGGACGGTCGACGTGTCCGTCACGACGAACGTCCCGCTCCTCGCGCCCGGCCTCCTGCCGACGCCCTGGACGCTCACGGTCGAGCGACAGGTGGTGACCGAGCCGTGAGGCGCGACAAGGAGCGAGGAAGCTCGACGATCGAGATCCTCGGCATGCTGCCGGTCGTCGTCGTGACGCTCTTCGTGCTGCTCCAGCTGTGCGCCTTCACATGGGCGGTCGCCGGTGCCAACCAGGCCGTGCGGGACGGGGCGCGTGCCAAGAGCCTCGACCGGCCCGTCGCGGCCGCGGTCGAGGCGTCGCTCCCCAGCGGGCTGAGCGTGCACAGCCTCCGGGTCGAGGGGGAGCGGGTCGTCCTCCAGGTCGAGGTGCCGAGGATCGCGGTGTTCCCCTCCATGACCGTCCAGCGTGAGGCGACCATGCCGGGGACGATCTCGTGAGGGGCGGGTTCGCCGAGTGGAGCTCGGCCCGCCCCGCGGCGACCACCACGTCGTCGAGCCGGAGCGACCTCGACGAGGGGCTCGTCGCGCTCTTCCGCGGCAAGCTGCTCGAGGAGGTCGACCTGCACGAGCTCGGGCGCCTCGACGCGGCCCAGCGCAGGATCCGGCTCGAACGGGTCGTGGCGCACCTCGTCTCGACCGAGGGGGTCATCCTCACGACCCGTGAGCGCAACGCGCTCATCCGCCGTGTCGTCGACGAGTCCGTCGGTCTCGGCGTCCTCGAACCGCTCCTCGCGGACGAGACGGTCTCGGAGATCATGATCAACGGGCACGACACGATCTACGTCGAGCGGTTCGGCCAGGTCGAGCGCGCGGCTGCGGCCTTCACCTCGGAGGAGCAGCTCCGGCAGACGATCGACCGCATCGTGTCGACCGTCAACCGCCGTGTCGACGAGTCGAGCCCCATGGTCGACGCCCGGCTTCCCCCGGACGAGCGGATGCCGCGCGGCGCCCGTGTCCACGTGGTCCTGCCCCCGCTCGCCCTCGACGGCCCGACGGTCACGATCCGTCTCTTCCCCAAGGCGTACGGCCTCGACGAGCTGCTCAACCGTCAGAGCCTCGACCAGCGCACCGCCGACCTGCTCGCGGCGTGCGTCCGGGCTCGGCTGAACATCGTCGTCTCGGGTGGTACGTCGTCCGGGAAGACGACGCTGCTCAATGCGCTGTCGGCCTTCATCCAGCCCCGGCAGCGCATCATCACGATCGAGGACGCCGCCGAGCTCTCGCTCTCGCAGGAGCACGTGGTGCGCCTCGAGACCAGACCGGCGAACGTCGAGGGCCGTGGCGCCGTCACCATCCGTGACCTCGTCCGCAACGCCCTGCGCATGCGTCCCGACCGGGTCATCGTCGGTGAGGTCCGCGGCGGCGAGGCCCTCGACATGCTGCAGGCGATGAACACCGGGCACGAGGGATCGCTCGCGACCGTCCACGCGAACACCACGGTCGACGCGCTCATCCGGCTCGAGACGCTGGCGTCGATGAGCGACGTCGAGGTCCCGTTCCACGCGCTGCGCGACCAGGTGAACAACGCGGTCGACATCGTCGTGCAGCTCCTGCGCGGGTCCGACGGCACCCGTCGGGTCGTGGCGGTCGACTGGGTCGCGTCGCGGCACCGGGAGGACTTCCGGGTCGAGCCGCTCATGCGCTGGGACCCCGAGGCCGTGAACGACCGCGGCGGACGCGGACGCTTCGTGGTCCACGACGTGCCGTCCCGGGTGCTCGACCGGCTGCGGATCGCGGGGGAGACCGCGGTGGTCGAGGACGCCCTGCAGAGGAGCGCGCGATGATCCTCCTCGTCCTGTTCGTCCTCACGTGCGCGCTGTGCGCCTTCCTCGTGGCGGGCCTCGTGGACCTCGCGGCCGTGTCCTTCCGTCGGCGGGCGCTCGTCGCCGCGCTCGACTCGGGGGACAGCGCGACGCTCACCGGGCGGATCGACCAGTGGGACCGCTACTTCCGCAGGACCCCGCCGGGACGATGGGTCGAGCGCCAGCTCGTGCTGGCGGGCGAGGAGGACCGTCGGCCGCTGACCGTGGGTTCGGTGGCGGTCGCCGGCGGCCTCGCCGTCGGCTGGGTCCTCGCGATCGGCCTCGCCCCGTTGTTCGGGCTCCTGGGGATCGCGGCCGTGGTCGGGGGCATCCGGTGGTGGCTGGGGCGTGCGCGGGAGCGGCGCCGCGAGCAGTTCGTCGCGCAGATGCCCGAGCTCGCGCGCGTGCTCTCCAACGCCACGAGCGCGGGCCTGTCCATCGCCGGTGCGATCGCCGTCGCCGCCGCCGAGCTGCAGGCCCCCGCGGGCCCGGAGCTCGCGCGCGTCGCGTCGAGGATGCGCTTCGGGGCGAGCCTCGACAGCGCGATGGACGACCTCGAGGAGCGCGTCCCGTCCCGGGAGGTCGCCGTCCTCGTCTCGACCCTCCTCGTGAGCGCACGCTCGGGCGGGTCGCTCGTCTCGGCGTTGCGCGACATCGCCGAGACGCTCGAGGAGCGCAAGGAGACGCGCAGGGAGATCATGACGACGCTCGCACAGTCCACGGCGACCGGGTACATGGTCATCGTGCTGGGCTTCGGGCTGCTGTTCCTGCTCAACATGATCCAGCCGGGCACGGTCGACGCCATGCTGGCGAGCTGGTCGGGCCGGGCCGCGCTCCTGGTCGCCAGCTCGCTGTTCGTCGCCGGGTTCCTGCTGATCCGTCGGATGACGAGGTTCGACGGGTGACGGGCGCGCTCGTGCTCGTGACCGCGGCCCTGGCCGCCGCGGCGGTGGTCCTCCTGCTCGTGGGCCTGAGGGAGGTCCGGTCGGACGCGCTGGACATCCTGCACGTCGACGACCTCGAGCTCCTCCGCAAGGAGCAGCGTCGGCGTGCCCAGGGCGAGGGACCTCTGGCAAGGATCGCCAGGGGGCAGGTGCCCCGGCTGCGCAGGGTCCTCGGCGCGCGTCGGGTCGAGGGGCTCCAGCGCCGGATCGACGAGGCAGGGCGTCCGGGCGGCCTCACGGTCGACGGTTTCCTCCAGGAGTGCGCCACGTGGGGCCTGATCATCTCGCCCCTGGTGCTCCTGTTCGTCCTCCAGGGCAGCTTCCTGTACGTGCCGCTGTGCCTCGCCGTGCCTGTCCTGCTGCCGATGGGGCGCGTCGCGGGTGCGCAGCGCAAGCGCCGGGAGCAGATGGACCGCGACCTCCCGGACTTCCTCGACGTGCTCGCGGTCACGGTCATGGCCGGGGTGAACTTCCGGGCCGCTCTGGCGCGGGTGTCCTCACGGTTCGAGGGCCCGCTGGCCGACGAGGTCATGCTCACGCTCCACCAGATCGCCAACGGCGCCTCGGTGCGCGACGCGTTCGACGACATGCGCCGACGGTCCTCGTCGGAGTCGGTCGCACAGTTCGTCTCGGCCCTGCTCCAGTCCCAGGAGCTCGGCGCACCGCTGGCCGAGTCGCTCCGGCAGATCGCCGACGACGTCCGCCGGGCCTCGGCGCAGCGGCAGCGCCAGGCGGCTGCGAAGACGGCACCGCGCGTGACGCTCGTGACCTCCGTGGTCCTGCTCCCCGCGGCGATGATCCTGATCGTCGTGGGTCTGGTCCTGGGCATGGACGTGGACTTCGGGTCCTTGCTGGGAAGCATCTGATGCGCACGGGCACCGTCTGGCAGGACGAGTTCAGCCGACGGCTGCTGGGCATCGCCATGCTCGTCCGCCTGATCTCGATCCTCATGGCCTTCGTCGGGCTGGTCGGGGAGCCCCTGACCGCGACGGTGCTCGCGTGCTCCTTGGCGATGAGCGGGGCGAGCCTGGCGCTGCTGCTCTCTCCCGCGGTCGCGTCGTTCGTCGCCCGCCACCCGTTCGTGTGCGTGACCGACGTGCTCCTGTCGCTCGCCGTGGTCGCGCTCGTGGGCGTCGAGAGCCCGCTCGTGATCGCGACCATGTCGTCGGCGCTCGTGGTGGGGTTCCTGTTCCGTCCCGTGATCGCGTCGGCGTGCGGCATCGTCCTGGTCGCCGGGTACCTCCTCGCGGCGGTGGTCGGCGACTTCGGCGAGCTCGGTTTCATGACGGCCATGGGGGTGCCGACCCTGTACGTGGGGCTGATCGTCGTCGGCGGCGCCGTGCGGCACGCGCACGACGCGCAGGCGGAGGCGGTGCGTCTGGTCGCGGAGGCGAGGTTCGCCTCGGCCTCGGCCGACGAGCGGGCACGGCTCGCCCGGGAGATGCACGACTCGCTCGGCAAGACGCTGCACGGGATCTCGCTCGGCGCGGAGGCGCTGCCCCGCATCCTGGCGCGCGACCCCGGCGCGGCCACGTACTACGCGACCGCGCTCGCGGACGGCGCCGAGCGCGCGGCGCAGGAGGCTCGCCAGATCCTGGTCCGGCTGCGGGCGGACCAGCCGGACAGGCCGCTCGTCGAGGTCCTGCGGGAGCGGTGCGCCGCCTGGGAGCAGGAGACGGGGGTGACGTGCACTTTCACGGTCGACGGGTTCGTCGACATCTCGACGGATGCGCGCTACGAGCTGCTGGCGATCGTCGAGGAGGCGCTCGAGAACGCTCGCCGTCACGCCGAGGCGAACCGGCTGGTCGTGCGTCTCGTGGGGCGTGACGGTCGGGTCGGCGTCGAGGTCGAGGACGACGGACGTGGCTTCGTCCCCGCACCGGACGGGACCAGCCCACCGAGGCACTACGGGCTGACGGGCATGGCGGAGCGGGCGCGGGTCGCGGGTCTCGAGCTGACGATCCGCTCGGCACCGGCCCGTGGGACCACCGTGAGCGTGGGCCTGGCGGCCGCGGGTGGTGGCGCCACCGCGGCTGCCGACGGGTACCCGGGCCCGCTGCCCACGCCTCTCGCTCCCCAGGGTGCCGGTGCGAAGGTGGCGTCGGCCGGAGCGCGCGGATGAGCGCCCAGGACGTGGACGCGCGCTCGACCACGGGGACGGTGTCGGTCGGGATCGTGGACGACAACCCGGTCGTCAGGATGGGGCTGCGGGCGATCGTCGAGGCGTCCGAGGCCCTCACCTTCGTCGGCGAGGCGGGCGACGGCGAGGCGGCGATCGCGATGGTCCGCGGCTGCCGGCCGGACGTCACGCTCCTCGACGTCCGGATGCCCCGCCGGGACGGGATCGAGGTCCTCGTGGCGATTCGCGACGTGACCTCGGTGCTGATGCTGACCTACTCGGACAGCCCGGACGTGGTGCGGGCAGCCCTGGCCGAGGGGGCCCTCGGGTACCTCGTGCACGGGCACTTCACGGCGACCGGCCTGGAGCGGTCGATCCTCATGGTGGACGACGGCGCCTTCCCCCTCTCGGCACCGGCGGTGGCCGCGATGCGGTCGACGCTCGCGGTGGCACCGGCCCGGGAGGTCGGCAGGCCGGACTTCGGGCTCTCCGCCCGGGAGGCGGAGGTGGCCACCCTCCTGGCAGAGGGTTGCACCAACCCGGAGATCGCCGCGCGGCTGTTCGTGGCCGAGAAGACCGTGAAGAACCACATCAACAGCGTGTTCGCCAAGATGCAGGTGCGCAACCGGTCGGAGGCGATCCTGGCGTGGCTGGGCCCGTGGGACCGCGATGATTAGGCCCAGGTCTGGGCCCCTGGGCCCGGGCCGAGCGCAGGGTGGCCTCCGTAGGGTTCGTGGAGTCGTGAACGGTGATGGACCCGTTCAGACCTGGACCCACGAGGAGAACTCTCATGACCCGTGCATTCGTCAAGGCCAAGATCCGTCTGCAGAAGTCGCTCGAGGCCCGCGAGGCGGGTCAGGGCTCGATCGAGTACCTCGGTGTGATCGTCGTGGCCGTGCTCCTGGTCGTCGCACTGATCGCCGTGTTCCGCGGCTTCGACCTCGGTGGGAGGATCCAGGAGCAGCTGGACCAGATCAACTAGTGACGCGTCGACGCCTGCACGGCGACGAGGGCCTGGCCTCCAGCGGTCTGCTGGCCACGGTCCTCGTCGTCGTGTTCGCGGTCGCCCTGGTGGCCGTCCTCCCGCTCCTGCGAGGGACCGAGCAGGGGGGCAGGGCACGCACGGTCGCCGACGCGGCCGCGCTCGCCGGGGCCGAGCGGGTGCGTGAGCACTTCCTCGACGAGCTCGCCGGAGTCCCGGTGCGCGACCTGACCGGCGGGAACGACCTGGGTGGCACGTGGTGGCCGACGCGGTCACCGCTGCCGTCCATGGGGTACTCCGCGGCGAACGACTACGCGCACAGGAACGACGGCGAGGTCCTGCCGGCGTGGTACGCGTACGACGTGCGGGGCGGCACCGTGACCGTGCGGGCCCGGCTGCTCGAGCCGGCACCGGGCGGGGGGCGGACCGAGTCGAGCGCGCGGGCACGCCTGGGGATCGACCTGTCGACCTGCTGGGTCAGCGCGGATCGCGAGGAGATCGAGCCGGAGCCCGAGCCGACGCCGGAGCCGACCGAACCTCCGCCGCCCGAGTACACCGACTGGGTCTACTCGTTCGGCTGCGACGGCGTCCGCCGCGTGTCCGGCGACGATCTGCGCGACGTGCTGGCGGAGGCGCGTCAGCGGGTCGTCGAGGCCGCGACCTCGCGGCTCGTCGACCCACCGCCGTAGCCGGGGCGGGTGGACGGGATGCTTCAGCAAGGTGCCTGCAGAGGCCGGAGAGTCAAGGAGGAACGACCATGAGGGTTGCTCGCAGGTGGATGGTGGTCCCCGTGGCTCTCGTCGCGGTGCTGGCCGGAGGGCAGGTCGCGACGGCCGGCTCGTCCGACACGGAGCCCTCGGGTTCCGGCACCGACCTCGACCTCGCTCGCGGCGTGGTCCGTGTCGACGGCACCGACGTCCCGCTGCACGGGACGTTCTCCTACCCGTCCTTCGGCCTGGGGGACGATCCCGTGGTCCGAGGCATCGTCCACGGCGTCTACCGCGTCGACGGCGGGACCGCGCTGTACTACTCCCTCACCGAGGAGACCAAGGGCATCGGCACCGGGGGCACGAACGCCTTCCCGACCGATCTCCAGGTCCCGACGGTCTACGGGTACAACATGGCGTCGGCGGTCGCCCTCGTGGACGTCGCAGGCCTGCAGGGGTACCGGCCGCTCGTGGCCGACGGCGCGGCGCTGACGTCGGCGTCCAAGGACCTCCAGGCCGGTCCTGACGAGCTCGCGGTGGCCTTCGCGCTGTTCCCCGAGCTCCCTGAAGGACTGACGTCCGTGGACGTGCGGATCGGCCGGGACGTCGTCGCGGGGGTGCCCGTCGGCGAGGGCGCCCTGACCCCTGTCGCCGAGGAGCCCGCGGTCCTGCTCGGCCAGGGCTGGCCGGAGCTTCCGCCGAGCGACCAGATCGCGGCAGCGGGGATCGACGGGGCGGTCTTCGGTCTGAGCCGGCGCACCTCCGACCTCGAGCAGGTCGCGGCGACCGAGGAGACGGTCGAGCAGGTGGCGGTGACGCTCGACGCCAACGTCGTCTTCGACAAGGCCTCGGCCACGCTCTCCCCGGGTGCGCAGACCACGCTCGCCGACGTCGCGGCCGACATCGCGGCCCGGGGGACGGGCCAGGTCGTCATCACGGGGCACACCGACTCCGACGGGACGGACGCCGACAACCAGGTGCTCTCCGAGCAGCGCGCCGCGGCGGTCCTGGCGGCGCTCCAGCCCGCCGTCGGCGACGAGGTGACGCTCGAGGCCGTGGGCAAGGGCGAGACCGAGCCGGTCGCGAGCAACTCCTCGGCCGAGGGCCAGCAGGCGAACCGGAGGGTCACTGTCGTCTACTCCGTGCAGGAAGGGAAGCGATGAACGTCAGGAAGCACGGGACCGTGCTCGGGGGGCTGCTGGTGACCCTCGTGACCCTGTCCGCATGCACGGGCAGCCCGGAGGCGCCCGACGCGTCGGGCGGCCCTCGGCAGACCGCGGGTTCCGAGTCACCGTCGACCGCTCCGGAGGTCTCGGCCGAGGAGCTCGCGCTCGCGCTGTCCGCGGCCGAGGACGCGTTCCCGGTCGGCACGGCCACCGGGGACGTCCCGGTGGGTGGCGGGACGACGCGCTCGGTCGTCGCGGACGCGCTCTCGGTCGACGCCTACCCCGACCGGACGCTCGTACGGTTCACCCTCGCCTCGGGGGACGGGCAGACTATCCGGCTCGAGGCGTACTCGCTCGCGGGAGCGGACTGGAACCTCGCTTACGTGGAGGGGCTGGCGGTCGTCGACCCCGAGTCCCAGCAGCGGCTCTCGAGCTACCGGGAGGCGGACCGCGAGAAGGGCGAGAGCGCCTTCCAGACGTGCTCCGCCAAGCCCAAGTCGCTCGAGGCCGAGAAGTTCCCGCAGACCTGCGTGCTCCCGGCGCTCGATCCGGCGACGGAGACCGTGACCGTGGAGATCCCCGACCTGCCCGCGATCGAGAACGTGCCGGTCACCCGGCACGGGGAGTGAGTGAACCACCGTGGGACAGATGACGAGGCCGCGCCGTGCGCGCACGGTTCGTGGCCAGGGCGAGCGTGGCGCGTCGACGATCGAGACGTTCGGTGTCGTCGCCGTCGCGGTGGTCCTCGTCACGGCGTTGATCCTCGTCTTCACCACCTTCAAGGTCGGTGACCGGATCGCGATCGAGCTGTGCAAGGTCGTGACCGCGGTGTCGGGCAGCGGGGCGTCGTGCGGGACCGTGACGGACGCCGCGGCGCCGCAGCAGGACAAGGACTTCCAACCGCCGGTGTGCATGCTCTCCGAGAAGAACGAGTCGTACTCCGCGCAGATCAAGATCGCGTTCGTCACGATCGGTGAGAACTCCGGGTTCATCGTGCAGGAGCAGGCCGACGGCAGCGTCAAGGTGACGGTCACGGACGGCGGTGCGCTCGGTGCCGAGGGTGGTGCCGGTGCCACGTTCAACATCGGCAAGCTCGGCAGCGAGACCAAGGGCGGGGCGGACGTCGACTTCGGCGGTGGCCTGACGTTCGGCTACGGCGACACCTGGGAGTTCACGTCGAAGGCCGAGTACGACACGATGCGCTCCCAGCTCGACGACTACCTGATGCAGCAGGAGATGCTCAAGCAGGAGGGTGGCGCCTGGGCCATCAAGGGGATGGGCGGGTTCGTGGACGCGCCCAAGCCTCCGACCGTCAAGTTCACGACCATCGGCCTCGAGGCTGCGCTCGACGGAGGGATCGGGCTCCGGGAGCCCACGGGGAAGAAGGACGCCGACGGGAACGAGGAGTTCCTCGACCCGAACCTGGGGCTCAGCTTCTCCCTCGACGGTTCGGGCGAGGTGGTCGTGGAGACCAGCTCGAACGGGGACGTGACCTACAACTACCAGCTCAAGGGCAGCGGTGCGGCGGGCATCGAGCTCGTGGCGGGATCCGGGACGGGAAGCCTGAGCGGCGAGGCCGCGTTCTCCGTGAAGCGGGACAAGAACAAGGACGTCACGGAGATCGTGTTCAAGACCGTCGGCGCCAGCTCGCTGGAGGGGCAGCTGGGCAACGACACGTTCGAGCAGGTCAACGGTGGGGCGGGGACGGCCGAGGGCAGCTCGGTCATGACCACCACGACGCTCGTGGTCGACGACTCCAACCGCGCCCAGGTCGACGCGTGGCTGGCCGAGCGTGGCGACGCGCTGCGCATCCCGCTCTCGGCCGTGGTCCCGGACAAGCCGTCCGACGACCCGTTCTCCCAGCTCCTGTACGAGAAGGCCACGGTGAGCCGGGTCGAGTATGAGAACATCCAGGACGGCTTCGCGTTCGGTGCGGCCGTGAAGGCGGGACTCCAGCTCGGGTTCAACTTCAGCATGGAGGAGGCCACGGCCACGGCGGTCAAGGCGCACTTCCTCGGCGCCCCCCAGGCGGACGCGGTCCGACCGTGGGTGGACGACGCGGTGTGCATCGGTGGCTGACCACGTGACCCGGAGGTCCCAGAAGGAGAGAGCAGCGATGCAGTTCGGAAGACGAGCACGTGCGACGACCGCAGCCCTCGTGGCGGCCGTGGCCCTCGGAGGGTGCTCGGGCGACGGCATTCCTGAGGGGTACGAGCAGGTGCAGACGGGCTGGATGCGGGTGGCCGTCCCGGAGGGGTGGGTCGAGGGCGGTCAGGTGACGGACCGTTGGACCGAGTCCTACCAGGACGCCGAGGGCGACGCCGCGACGGTGCAGCTCCTCCTGGCTCCCGAGTGGGGCGAGACGGATGCGCTCGTCGCCACGAGCAGCGTCATCGCCTCGGCTCAGGTCGGTGGCTTCCCGGGCTTCAAGATCGTGGACGGCCCCGAGACCGACGAGGAGCAGAACCACCTCCTCCGGGACCGGGTCGACTTCACCTACGAGGGCGAGGACGGGACGTACGAGGGCGTGCTGTGGGGTCTGGCGGACGACGAGGACCACGTCGTGATGGCGCAGCTCACGGGCAAGGACCTGGACCCCGACCTGGTCGCCGCGATCGACGAGAGCCTCGAGGTGACCGGGTGAGGGTCGCGGCGCGAGAGGCAGACCAGCCGACCAGGGCGCCTCGGCTGGGCGGTCTCTTGCGCGGTTGGGTCTGGGCGCTCGTCGGGTTCCTCGTCGGCGAGTACGCTGCGGGCTTCGCTCTCCAGGTGCTGATGCGCGCGGGGGAGCGCGAGCTCGTCCTGTCGTGGACGTGGGTGCCGTGGATGCTCGCCGCTCTCCTGTGCGGCGCGGGAGCCGGTCTGGCCGTCCCCGCTGCCCGCGATCGCGCCTGGTGGTCGTGGGGCGTGGCGGCGGCGCCGATCCCGGTCGGGGCCTTCTTCGTGACGTGGTGGTACCTGTCCGCGTTCGACGCCGGGTCCGACGGGCTGGTGCTGGCCGCACTGGGTCAGGTCCTCGTCGCCGCAGTGGTCGCCACGGGCATCGGTCTTCTGCGCACCCGGTCGAGGGGCCTCGACGCGGCACAGGCGGGCTGATGTCCTCGGCACGCGTCCGTCCGAAGGCCGTCGCCTACCTCGTGCTGGCCGTCCTGGGCGTGGTGGGCGTCTCCCTGCTGTGGGACAGGACGCCCGCCCCCGAGCCGGTCCCGTCGTCGACCGAGGCGCCGCTCCCGGTCGTGCCGGTCGAGGAGGGGGAGACGGTGAGCGACGACGTGGCGGTGCTCGGGCCCGACGGCGCCACGTACGGAGCGCCGTCGGTCAAGTGGGACTCCTCGGCCGCGGTGAGGGTGAGCCTGGCCGTCACCGTGCCGGAGAGCGAGGGCGTCGTCGAGGTCCGGCCGCCGGAGGTCGCGCTGGTGCGCGCGGGTCGGGAGATCGCCCCCCTCCCTCCCGTCGAACCCGGCTCCGAGGACCGGGGGACGCGCCTGCGCGGCGGCGGTGCCGCCGGCTTCACGTGGTACTTCGACGCGGACGACGACGGGACGCAGATAGAGCCGGGTGACCTCGTGACGGTGCGTGTGCGCACCCCGGACGGCCTCGTGTACGACGTCGAGGGGGTCGAGGTCGGGCGGCCGTCGGGACGGGGCCTGTCCCGGTAGGACCTGCCCGGGCAGGGTGGGTCGGGCGGGTCGCCCCGGTCCCCGGCGCCCGCCCCGGCCCCCGGCCGCCCGGCGCCCGCCCTGCGGCCCGCCGGCTCAGAGCCGGTCGGCCAGCGCTTCGAGCGTCTCGGAGACCCCGGCCTCGAGCTTGAGGGTGGCGAGCGGGTCGCCACGGGTCGCACCGCGGTTGACGATCACGACGGGCTTGTCGTTCTTCACGGCGTGCTTGACGAACCGCAGCCCGCTCATGACGGTCAGCGACGACCCGGCGACGAGCAGCGCGTCGGCGGCGTCGACCATGGCGTAGGCGCGCTCGACGCGCTCGCGGGGCACGTTCTCGCCGAAGTACACGATCTCCGGCTTGAGCATCCCACCGCAGAACTCGCACGCGGCGGGCACGAAGTGTGCGGTCGACTCGATCACGGCGTCGGCGTCGGGGGCGGTCTCGACGTCGGCGAGGTCGCCGACGCTCTCGAGGAAGTGGGGGTTGAGCTCGGTGAGCCGCTCGGCGAGGTGCTCGCGCGAGATGACGCGTGAGCACGACAGGCAGATCACGCGGTCGTAGCGGCCGTGCAGGTCGATGACGTTGCGCGAGCCTGCGTCCTCGTGGAGGAGGTCGACGTTCTGGGTGATGATCCCCTCGAGGACGCCTCGCTCCTCGAGCCGCACCAGGGCCTTGTGCCCGGCGTTGGGGTGCGTGCGGTGCACGCGTTGCCAGCCCACGTGGTTGCGCGCCCAGTAGTGGCGGCGGAACGCCTCGTCGCCGACGAACTGCTGGTAGGTCATGGGGTTGCGGGGCGGGGAGTCGGGCCCGCGGTAGTCGGGGATGCCGGAGTCCGTCGAGATGCCCGCGCCGGTCAGTGCGGTGAGCCGCTTTCCGCGCAGGAGGTGGACGACGTCGTCGAGCGAGGGCTCTGTCACGGGAGATCCTGAGGTCTGCTGAGCCACCCTTCGAGGGTACGACGGCCCTGCCGGAAGGTTCCACAAGAAGCGGTGTGACGTGCGGCGGCCCGCGCGAAACGGGCGAGTTGGACACCCGTCCAAGGGCAAATCGGGCCAAAGGCGCAACACGGCTGGGTGATTGGTTAAGGGTCTTGGCAAAGCAATGCGCCACGGCTAGTGTGCGAGGCGTCCGAACAAAGTTCCGGGCGTGCCCGGAGGAGAGCAACGAGGCCCTCAATGAACGCACCACGACGCCGGCTCGCGCCGGTAGCGATCGCCGCCGCAGCGGTGCTCGCGGCATCACTCGCCGCGGCCCCCGCGACGCAGGCCGCCACCCCCACCGCCAAGCCCGCCGTCACGTCCGCCGGGCCCGACGACATCAACGGCTACCGCAGCGTCGGCTATTTCATGGCCGACGGCCCGATCACCAGGAACTTCCACGTCGCCAACCTGGTCTCGACCGGCGCGATCAAGGACCTGACGCACCTCAACTACGCGTTCGGAAACGTCACGACGGACCTCGTCTGCGACATCAACCAGGTTCCCGGTGAGGGGGACGCGCAGAACGACTTCCTGCGCCTGGTCCCGGCCAAGCAGTCCGTGGACGGCAAGGCCGACAAGGCGGGGCAGGCCCTCGCCGGCAACTTCAACCAGCTCCGCAAGCTCAAGGCCGTCAGCCCCGACACCAAGATCCTCGTGTCGCTCGGCGGGTGGACCTGGTCGGACAACTTCTCCGAGGCGGCCTCGACGGCCGAGGGGCGCACGAGGCTCGTCGACTCGTGCCTGGACATCTACATCAAGGGCAACCTGCCGAAGATCGGCGACAAGGGTGGTGCGGGTGCGGCCGCCGGCATCTTCGACGGCATCGACATCGACTGGGAGTGGCCTGTCACCGGTGGTGAGACCGCGAACGCCCGCCCCGAGGACAAGGAGAACTTCCTGCTCCTCATGGAGGAGTTCCGCAGCTCGCTCGACGCGCTGGGAGCCCAGAGCGGGCAGGACTACCTGTTGACGGGCTTCGCCCCCGCCGGCGGCTGGAACGCGGGGCAGGGCGGCTGGCTCGACCCGCGCCTGTTCGCGGTGGTCGACTTCCTCAACGTCCAGGGCTATGACTTCCACGGGGGCTGGGTCCCCGACAAGACCGGGCACCAGGGCAACCTGCACCCGGACGGCGCCGAGAACTGGGGCCTGGGCCTCGACGGTGCGATGAGCATGTACGTGAAGGCGGGCGCGGACCCGCAGCAGCTCAACGCGGGCCTCGCGGCCTACGGCCACGGTTGGTACGGCGTCGCGGACGGCAGCGCGGGCTGGAAGCCGGCAGCGGGCTACATCGGCACCAAGACGTACGCCGAGCTGCGGACGGTCGGCACCGCGTACTTCGACCCGAAGATCGGCGCCTCGTGGCGCTACGACGGCGACCAGTGGTGGAGCTACGACGACAAGGCGTCCGTGAACGCGAAGGCCGAGTGGTTGGCGGTCCAGGGCTACGGCGGTGCCATGTGGTGGGACCTCACGGGTGACTACAAGAACGAGCTGGGCTCGACGCTCGGCTCGACGTTGCGTGCGTCCACGCCTGGACCGCAGGTCGACGCCCGGTGCGCCGCCCCGTGGTACGGCTCGGGCGTCTACACCTCGGGTGACGTGGTCTCGCACGACGGCACCGAGTACAAGGCCAAGTGGTGGACGCGCGGCACGGCCCCGGCGGCGACGTCGGGCAGCCCGTGGCAGAAGATCGGCCCGTGCGGCACGGCTCCCGTGGTCGAGGTCGTGAAGTGCGCGCCGGCGTTCTCGCTCGGGGCCACCTACGCGGGCGGCGCGGTCGTCTCCCGTGCGGGTGTGAACCACACCGCGCAGTGGTGGACCCGTGGCGAGGTGCCCGGGACCGACGTGTGGGGCGTGTGGGACGCGGGGCGTCCCTGCTCGGCATGACGTCTGCGTGAGCACGGCCCCGGGGCGTTCCGGGGCCGGCAGGGGTGCCCCACCGGCGGGTGCGGCCCCCCGGGGGGGGCGCCACCCCTGCTGCGTCCCGGTGGGTGCCCGACGGCGTCACGCGCCGCTCGTGGTCGTCCCGCCCGTGGTCCCGGCCGAGCCGGTCGAGCCGTCGGCCCCGGGAGCGCGACCGCCGCCGCCCATGCCTCCCATGCCGCCGCCCGCGAACTCGCCCGCGACCGCTGACGCGGCCTGGGTGGCGCCGTCGGTGCTGCCGTCCTCCGAGAGCCCCGCGGCGCCGGGGGTGCCGAGGGACCCACCGGTCTGGAAGACGTACGTCTCGCCCGTCTCGACGTCGGGCGACGAGTACACGACGTTGGCGGTGTCCTTGGTGACCTCGTAGGACACGAGGGTCGTGCCGTCGTCGGTCACGACGTGGACCACGGTCCCGGCGGTGGCCGTCTGGTCGAGGTTCGCCGCGACCCAGCCCTGCGACGAGTCGGCGTCGGGGGCGACGGCCATGCCGACGCTGCCCGCCGCGAGCAGCGTGCCGCCCGTGATCGTGAACGTGCCGTCGACGTCGAGCGCGCCGTTCCCCGCGTCGGTCGGGCCCTGGACCACGGTCGTGCCGCCCGTGATCTCGAGCGTGCCGTTGCTGTCGATGCCGTCACCACCGGCGTCGACCACGAGCGTGCCGCCCGTGATCTTGATCCAGTGGTCGCCGGTGTCGGCGCTCTCACCGCCGGGGGCGCCGCCCTGGCCGCCCTGCTGCGCGTCGGGCGCTGCGCCGTCGGGCATCGCGGGCCGCTCGCCGGACGGCATCTCGCCGTCGGGCATCGCGGGCGGCTCCTCGCCCGTGCCGTCGCCGGGGGTCGTCCCGTCGGGCAGGGCGGGCCGCTCGCCGTCGGCCGGGGGAGTGAAGTCCTCGGGTGCCTGGCCCTCCTGCGGCGCGGTGCCGTCGGTGGTGGTGCCGCCCTGGGTGGTGGTGCCGTCGGTCGTGGTGTCCGTGCTCGTCCCGCCCGCGGCGTTCACGCCGTCGTCGGACGCGGTGACGTCGACGTCGCCGCCCGCGAGCGTGACCGTGGCCCCTTCGAGGCCCTCGACCGACTCGCTGACGGTGAGCGTGCCGTCCGTGACCGTGAGGTCACCCTCGGCGTGCACGCCGTCGTCGCCCGAGGCGAGCGCGATGTCGCCGCCCGAGACGGACACCGCGCCGTCGGAGTGCAGCCCGTCGTCGGCCGCGGTGACGTCCATGGTCGCGTCACCGCCGACCACGACCCCGACCGTGCCCTTGACGCCCTTGCCGGAGGCGTCCTCGGCGACCTCGGCGCCGGGGCCGCCCGCCGCGGCGATCGTCACGGTCGCGTCGGCGACGATCGCGTCGGTCTCCGCCTGGATCCCGTCGTCGCCTGCCGTGACGTCGACGGTCCCGCCCAGCACTGCGACGTAGCCCATGGTCTCGTCGTCCGCGTTGGTGGACTTGAGACCGTCGGCCGCCGCGGTCACGGTGACCGACGCGTCGTCGGTCACGACCAGGTAGTCCTTGCCGCGCACACCGTCGTCGCCTGCGTCGACCGTGAGGTCGCCCCCGGCGACGACCAGGCCGTCCTTGCTCACGATCCCGTCGGTCGCGGCGCTGACCACGTCGAGCGCACCCGTTCCGCCGATCGTCAGGTCGGCCGAGGAGAACAGTGCGCCGTCGGGCTCGTCGGTGCTGCCGTCCGCGTCGGCGTCCGCGGCTGCACCGGTGGCCTCGAGGTGGTTGGTCGAGCCGTCGGCCAGGACGACGACGGCGCTCGCGGCGTCGTCCACGACCAGGGCCGAGGTGGTCGAGGTCGTGATGCTCGCACCGTCGAGCACGAGGCGCACCACGCCGTCGCCCGACGAGGCGACGACGAGCTGCCCGTCGGTCAGGGTGCCCGTGACGCGGTAGGTCCTGGGCTGGGTGATCGTGACGGTCGAGCCGTCGACGCTCACGCCGTCGCCGTCCGCCTGGGCCGAGTCGCCGTCGAGCGAGATCGCGACCTCCTCGGACTCGTCCCAGGTGAGGTCCTCGTCGTCGGCGCCGGAGGCGTGCGGGTCGGCGTTGTCCGCCATGGCCTGCTCGGGGGTCAGCCCGGCGATGTCCGCGGAGGCCGTGGTGGTGGAGGCGGCGTCGCTCGTGGTGCTGCTCGTGCCGGTGTCGGCGTCGCAGCCGACGAGAGCGGCGGCGGTGAGGGTCGCGGTCAGGACCGCGGTCGTGACGGTGGTGGGTCGGCGGACTCGCATCAGGTGCTCCTGTCGTGAGAGGTGGTCAGGGAGGGTTCGACGTAGCGGCGGACGACGCGCCGCCACCGGGTGCCCGGCAGGTCCGGGCGGAGGACGGCCAGCCCCGTGCCGTACTTCGAGATGCGCTGCGGCCGGTGGCCGCTGCGCCAGAGGAGGTGGTCGAGGCGCGACGGCGTCGACCCCGTCTTGGTCTCGACGACCACGAGGTCGGGGACCGCCGCGGTGCGAGCTGCGGGCGTGCCCTCGTCGAGCAGCCACGTCAGGCCCGTGTCGAGCGTCGCGCGGGCCGCGGGGGCTCCGGGCCTCGCGCCGGGCAGCAGGAGCGTCGAACGTCGGTACCGGGTGACGAGCCCGGCAGCGAGCGGCAGGTCGGCCACCGCGGAGAGCGACGCGCCGTCGAGCGTGGCCGCGACGAAGCGCCGACCGGCGCCCAGCTCGTGCCGGCCCTCGAGCTCGTGCGCGACCCGGTCCTTGACGGTCGAGCCGCGCGCGGCCCGGGTCTTGACCTCGAGCCACGCCTCGCCCGAGTCCAGGTAGGTCCGCGTGCGGACCTTGAACCGCCGCCGACGGCGGTGCGCCGCCAGGTGGAAGGCCGTCAGGTCCGGGGTGTCGAAGTACACCGACTCGTACGCGAAGTCCCGGCGGCCGTCCATGTCGAGGACCCGCACGCCCGGCTCGCGCTCGACCAGGTCGGCGAGCACCGCAGCGGCCTCGGACCGGCGCAGGACGTACTTGCGGTCGATCCTCGTCTGGAGCGAGGCCGACGCGACGAGCTCGTCGAGCGGCACGGGGGCGAACCCCGCGCCCGGCGGGACGAGGGTGTCGGTCGTGGCGTCGTCGGGCAGGAGCGCGGTCATGCCGACACCTGCCCCGGACGGGCGCCCGGGAGCGCCGCAGAGACGTCGTCGGGGACGGCGCCCGCCGCGACGCCGCCGCCGAGCGCGACCTCGTACCGGACGTCGACGAGAGTCGTGTCGTCGACCAGGTCGAGACGCTGCACGGAGGCCGAGTGGACGCGCGCGCCCAGGAGCTGCTCGAGGTGGGCCACGAGGCCGGCCTCGTCGGGGAAGGCGCGGTCGAGCACGATGACCTGGCTGCGGTGGCGGCTCAGCAGCCGCGGGTGGTCCGCGACGGCCATGACCACGAGGATCAGGGCGCTGCCCGCGACCCCGAGCCAGCCCGCGGTCGCGCCGAGCCCGCCCAGGAGGCCCAGGGCGAGGGCCGCGAAGTAGTACGCGACCTCGTGCTGCGACAGCTCGGTCGACCGCAGGCGGATGATCGACAGGACACCGAAGAGGCCCAGTCCCAGGCCTGCGCCCACCGTGCTGCTCGCGAGCGTCGCCGCGACCGCGAGGACGCCCACGTTGACCCCCAGGTACGCGACGACCAGGTCGCGGCGCCGATGACGTGGGAAGTAGAGGCCGAACGTCAGGACGAGCACGGCGAGCAGGTCGACGAGGTACAGCACGAGCTGCGGGGGCTGGGTCACGGGTGACCTCCAGGTGGCGGGGAAGTGAACTCCTCCCATGGAGCCGCCCGAACCTGTGAGGTCCCTTTGACCCCGGGTAGCCGGGGATGTGAGTTCGCGGAGCGGGTCCACCTCGCGCCCGACGCCGCGCGGGCGCCCGGGCGTCCGACGGCGGGCCTCCCAGGGGCCCGGCAGGCGCGCGGGGTGCCCGATTCGGTCCAGGCGCCCTGAGCGGGTATCCTTCTGCAGCCGGGACTTCTCGGCTGGGTAGCGTGTCCGAGTGGCCTAAGGAGCACGCCTCGAAAGCGTGTGTGGGTGAAAGTCCACCGTGAGTTCGAATCTCACCGCTACCGCGTGAACGAAGGGTCCCGACCGCTGGTCGGGGCCCTTCGTCGTTCGCCCGCCCCACGCACGGCGCCCCACCGCTCGGACGCCCCGAGGATGCCGCCGGGCCGTCGTCCTGCGCCGATGCGTCCCGCAGGAGCTGTCCGGACCCGTCCCGTGCGTGGGCGCCGCCCGAGACCGACCGGCCGGTGCGACCAGGAGGTGGAAGAGTGTCCCCCGTGACCTCGAACGACGCAGACCGCGAAGACGACCAGCCCAGACCCTCGGGCGGTTTCGCCGCAGCCCCGGACGTCGACTCGGTCTTCCCGTCACGGCCCACGAGCGGCCCGGGCGAGAAGGCGGCACCTGGTGCGAACGGACCGGCCGACCAGGCCCCGCGCCCGGGCGGCGACGCGGGCGTCGGCGGTCCCGGTGCCCCGGACGTCGAGGGTGACCCGGACGGCGACGGCGACGCGGACGGGCACGTCCCCACCCGGCGCCGCTGGTCGTTCGCGCGCGAGGTCGGCATCATCGTCGTCGCGGCGCTGGTCATCTCGTTCCTCATCAAGACGTTCGTCGTCCAGCCGTTCGTGATCCCGAGCGAGTCCATGGAGGACACGCTGATCGAGAACGACCGGGTGCTGGCGTCGCGCTTCGTCCCGCGGTTCCTCGACGTGCACCGCGGTGACGTCGTGGTGTTCAAGGACCCGGGGGGCTGGCTCGAGGAGGATCCGCAGTCGGAGTCGACGGGCCTGGTCCGGGCCGGCGAGGCGTTCCTGACGTTCATCGGCATCCGTCCGGTCGACGCGGGGGAGCACCTCATCAAGCGTGTGATCGGGCTCCCCGGGGACCAGGTGACGTGCTGCGACGACCAGGGTCGGGTCTCCGTGAACGGGGTCGCGATCGACGAGACCTACCTCAAGCCGGGGTCGCTGCCGAGCGAGGTCCCGTTCGACGTGACCGTGCCGGAGGGATACCTGTTCGTGCTGGGGGACAACCGGCAGAACTCGGGCGACTCGCGCTACAACAGGGACAAGCCCGGGGAGGGGTTCGTCCCGATCGAGAACGTGGTGGGTACCGCGGTCGCGAAGGTGTGGCCGCTGGACCGGGCGTCCTTGATGCGCAACCCGGGGAGCGTCTTCGAGGACGTCCCGGAACCCTGAGCGCAGTCACCCGCGCCGCCCGGGCGCTCGGGCCCCGTCTCCCCTAGCGTGGGGGCACTGCCCGCGCGCGGAAGGACTGCCCGTGTCTGAGACGTCTGCTCGTCCTGTCGGGAGGCTGCGTCGCGCGGTGTTCCTCGTGACCGCCGCGGCGGTCGGACTGGTGCTCGCGGGCTGCACCGGATCTCCCTCGCCGGACCCGGGCCCGACGTCGGGGCGCCCCTCCGCGGGGGCCTCGCCGTCGGAGCGGCCCACGCCCGCCCCGTCGCCCACGCCCACGAAGCCGACCCCGTCGCCCACGCCGACCCCCACGCGCGCCGCGTCGAACGTGCCCATGACGAGGCTCGCGCCGGGTCAGGCGCCGCCGCAGTTCGTCATCTTCTCGTTCGACGGTGCGGGGTGGCACGACCGCTGGACCGAGTTCCGTGAGGCCGCCGCGCAGGTCGACGCGCGCTTCACGGCCTTCCTGACGGGCATCTATCTCCTCACCGACGAGCACCGGGACGCGTACACGGGCCCCGGCCACCCGACGGGCAAGGCGTCCGTGAGCTTCGGAGGGGACGCCGCCACGGTCACGACCCTCGTGGGGGACCTCAACACGGCCTACCTGGAGGGCCACGAGATCGGGACGCACTACAACGGCCACTTCTGCGCGGACAACCCGCCGGGCGGGGCGGCGTGGAGCACGGCCGACTGGAACAGCGAGCTCGACCAGTTCTTCGGGTTCTGGGACGGCTGGCAGGAGATCAACGGGCTCCAGGGCTCGCCCGCGCTGCGGGTCCCCGCGACCGAGGTCACGGGTGGCCGGACGCCGTGTCTCGAGGCGAACTGGGACCAGATCGCCCCGGCATGGGCCGCGCACGGGCAGACGTACGACTCGTCGATCCCCGGCAGCGGCATCGCGTGGCCCAGGCAGGAGTACGGGGTGTGGGAGTTCCGCATGCAGACCACGAGCTCCCCGACGCTGGGCAGCGTCATGGCCATGGACTACAACTTCTGGTACAAGTTCAACAAGGCCCAGAACCAGCCCGAGCGGGCCCCGGAGATCCGTGCGGCGGTGCTCGAGACGTACCGGCACATGTACACCGCGGCGTTCAGCGGCAACCGTGCGCCGGTGCTCGTGGCGAACCACTTCAACCAGTGGAGCGGCAACGCGTTCAACCCCGCCGCGAAGGACTTCATGCTGGAGACGTGCGGCAGGCCGGAGACGATCTGCGCGACGTACCAGGACGTCATCGCGTGGATGAATCTGCAGGACCCGGCGGTGCTCGCCGAGCTCCAGGCGCGCCCGGCGGTGTACTGAGCCGTGGTCACGAGCGCGGGCCTCCTCCTCTACCGGGTCGTGGACGCCGGTGCGGTCGAGGTGCTGCTCGGGCACATGGGCGGCCCTCTGTGGGCGCGCAAGGAAGAGCGCGCGTGGACGATCCCCAAGGGGGAGGTCGGTCCGGACGAGGACGCGCACGACGCCGCGGTCCGCGAGTTCACCGAGGAGCTGGGCTCTGCGCCTCCCGACGGACCTGAGGTCGACCTGGGCGAGGTCCGCCAGCGTGCGGGCAAGCGGGTCCGGGCGTGGGGGCGTCGCGCGGACTTCGACGCGAGCACCGCGTCGAGCAACACGTTCGAGATGGAGTGGCCGCCGCGGTCGGGTCGCACGGCGACGTTCCCGGAGCTCGACCGCGCGGCGTGGGTGCCGCTCGCGCGGGCGCGCGACCTGGTGGTCGCGGGGCAGGTGGGTCTGCTGGACCGCCTCGAGGAGTCGCTCGCCCGCTGAGGTGCCCGACGGCGCGGCGCGACCTGGGCGACCACCTCGCGCGGTGAGGTGGTCGCCCGGGCGGGCGGCGCCGTCGGGCAGGGGTCACTCCGGGAGGCCCGTGACCCCCGTCAGCTCGTTCGGGACGACGTCGAGCGTGGTGCTCGCGTAGACCTCACCGGACTCGACGTCGACCGCGTGCACGGCCTTCGTGGCCGGGTCGGTGACGTACGCGGTGTGGTCGAGCACGAACAGCGTGGGGCGCGGGGACTGCCAGTCGTCGGGCTCGGTCCAGGCGCCCGTGACGGGGATCGTGCTGGTGATCGCGCCCGTGCCGGGGTCGATGACGCGCAGCGCGCCGTCGGTCCCCAGGACCAGGGCCTCGCCGTGCGGGCCGCGGCCGAGCGACCGGAACGAGTAGCTCGCGCCGGTCTCGACCAGGGTGATCTGCCGGCTCGCGGTGTCGACGAGCGAGACGCGGGTGGGGCGTTCGAGGTCGGCGTCGGGGTCGGTCTTGTAGTCGCCCAGGACCACGGGCGACTCCTCGGACCCGGCCTGGTTGCCGATCCGGCCGTAGGCGTCGGGCGACGCGATCTTGGTCAGCTCGCCGCCCGTGTGGACGACCACGCCGTCCTCGCAGCCCAGGACCACGGCCTCGTCGGCGGCGACGGCCTCGCCGTGCACGCCCGGGCAGGCGTCGGTGCGGGCGACCTCGTGGCGGCCGCTGTCGAGGACCACGACGCTCGACCGGGCGTCCTCGGTGCCGTCGGTGACGAGCAGGTTCCCGTTCTCGAGCTCGACCGCGACGCCGTGGTGCGGGGACGGGGTGACGTAGGTGCTGGTCGTCGGTGCGCCGTCGGCGAGGTCGTGCGGGTCGAACGACTCGACGAGCCCCGAGCCGTCGTTGAACAGGACGGTGCGGCCCGCGTGGTGCACCACGTGACCGGGGTGGTCCGCGGCGAGCTCGACCTGGGTGAAGGCCGGGTCCGCGGTGTAGAAGTGCGCGTGGTTGCCGTGGGCCTCGCCCCACGTGCCCAGGTCGAGGACCCGGAACGCGTCGCCCGCCGAGACGAGCACGTGGCGCTCGTCGCCCGCGGGGTTGAGCCGTGCGAAGCCGTCGACGGGGAGGTCGGCGACCTGCTCGAGGCTCGTGCCGTCGAGGACGACCACGCCGCCGTCGTAGGTCAGGGCGATGCGCGGGGTGTCGGTCGCGGCCTCGGTGCCGTGGCTGCTCTCCCGGTGCTCGTCGTGATCGTCGTGGTCGTGGTCCGAGGTGCCCGGGGCCGCGGGCGAGGCCTCGTCCGTGGCGCACCCGGCGAGCAGGGCGGCAGGCAGGGCGAGGGCGATCCCCAGGGTGAGGCTGCGGTGTCTGGTGCTGGTCATGGCGTCACGGGACCCCGGCGGGTCCCACCGTCCTTCCGGTAGGCAGAGGGTTCCGACGCGGGGCGCGGCGGAACGTGCACACCGTAGCAGAGAATGAGAATCAATCTCGTTAGGAGGCTGTCGACAAGGAGGTCGTCGCAGGACGAGGAGGGTCAGCCGGGCGTCGGCCCGGGCTGCTGGCCCGGCGCGCGGGGCGCGTCTTGGAGGCCTTCACGGTCCGCCCGGACCCCGGGGGACAGGCCCGCCGGTCGCCCGCGCCCCAGCCGGACGAGCTGGACCACGGCCCCGACGAACAGGACCACGAGCGCGACGTTGCGCACGGCGGCGAGCAGGACGATCCACGGCGTGCTGAGCATGAACTGCCAGTACGCGATCGGGTAGAGGACCTGGGTCAGGACAGCGGTGACCAGGACGGCGACGGCAGGCGGCGACCAGACGGACCGTGCTCCTGGCCCGGCGAGCGCGATCGCCACGGCGACGGGCGGCCCGATCCACGCGACGAACTGGGGCGAGCCGACCTTGTTGAAGACGATGAGGCTCAGCAGCAGCGCGGTCACGGTCAGGAGGAGGACGTCGGTGCGGACCTCGGGGCGGCGCCGCGCCGCCCACCAGGAGATCGCGGCGATCGTGAGGACCGCCACGACGAGCAGCACGTCGAGGAGGCGTCCGGTCGTGATGGTCCCCGGGCCGAGGATCTCGAGCGTGCGGATGTCCGGGTTCATCCAGACCCGCCACCGGGGGTCGACGAGGCGCAGGATGCTGAACGGCGTGGCGAACACCGACTCCGACTGGAGGCCGCGCGCGTCCTGGGTCCCGAACACCCCGAGGACCCTGGGACCAGACCCGCCGGCCAGGGCGAGCGCGACGACGGCCACGCTGACCACCGCGCCCGGGAGGATCACGGTGCGCCACGGGCGCCTCGCGGTGGTCAGCAGCGCCACGACCACCGCGCCGGGGGCGATCTTGACCCACGCGCCGAACGTCGCGAGGGCGGTCGCCACGGCCGGGCGGCGGACGGCGACCGCGAGGGAGATCACGAGCAGCGCGGCCGCGACGCCGTCGAGGCGGGCGAGGAAGATGGGACCGAGCGCGACGAGGAACAGGAGCCACCACCAGGCCGCGATCCGGCCGCGGCCCGGCAGGCGGGCGAGGAACCACAGCGCGACCGCGTCCAGCACGACGATCAGGGCAACGAACTGGGCGTAGTACGCCTCGACCGACGAGCCGACGATGCCCGGCGCCGCGATGGGCAGCAGGGCGGCGACGGGGTAGACCCAGTCGTAGTCGAGCACCGGCCACGTCCCCTGGTCCCACCCTGCGCGGGCCCAGTACCAGTAGAGGTGCACGTCGCCCGAGATCCGGTACCCCCAGGTCTGGGCGTCGACGATCAGCCAGGCATGGACGAGCACGAAGCCCGCGCCGAGGGCCCACGGTGAGCGCAGGGCCCAGGCCAGGGCGCGGCGTCCGGTCGAGGAGGGCCGGGCTGCTGTGGTCTCGGGCACGGCTCATCGTTGCACGACGGCGCCACGCGCGTCGGGCGAGCGGCGCACCGTGGACGCGCGGCGCCGTCGGGCACGACGAAGCGGCCTGCCCGAGCGGAGCGGAGGCTCGGGCAGGCCGCTGGTCGCGCGGGGCGGCAGCACCGCGCGACGGGAGGAGGGACGGTCAGGCGCGCAGGATCAGCGCGTCCCCCTGGCCGCCGCCGCCGCACAGCGCGGCGGCTCCCACGCCGCCTCCGCGGCGCTGGAGGGCGAGGGCCAGGTGCAGGGCGAGGCGGGCTCCCGAGGCGCCGACGGGGTGGCCCAGGGCGATGGCTCCGCCGTCGGCGTTGACGACCGCGGGGTCGATCCCGAGGTCCTCGACCGACTGGAGCGCGACGGCCGCGAAGGCCTCGTTGATCTCGACCAGGTCCAGCTCGTCGGCCTTCATGCCCTCGCGCTCGAGCGCGTGGGTGATCGCGCGGGCGGGCTGGGAGTGGAGCGAGTTGTCGGGGCCGGCGACCTGGCCCGCGGACCCGATCTCGGCCAGCCACGTGAGGCCGCGGGAGACCGCGAAGGCCTTGCTGACGACCACGACCGCCGCGGCGCCGTCGGACAGCGGGGACGACGACCCCGCCGTGATGGTGCCGTCCTCGACGAACGCGGGGCGCAGGCCCGCGAGGGCCTCGACCGTGGTGCCGGGGCGGATGCCCTCGTCGTCCGCGACGACCACGGGCTCGCCCTTGCGCCGGGGGACCGTGACGGGCGCGATCTCCTCGGCCAGGCGGCCCTCCGCACGGGCCGCGGCCGCGAGGGCGTGCGAGCGTGCCGCGTACTCGTCCTGGACCTCGCGTCCGATGCCGCGCGTCGCGCAGCCACGGTCGGTCGCCTCGCCCATGATCTGGCCGTCGAACGGGTCGCGCAGACCGTCGTGGGTGAGCGAGTCCGCCATGGTCACGTCGCCGAACGCGAAGCCCTTGCGCGAGCCCAGCACCAGGTGCGGGGCGTTCGTCATGGACTCCTGCCCGCCCGCGACGACGACCGACGCCTCGCCCGTGCGGATCAGGCGGGCCGCGTCGATGATCGCGGTCAGGCCCGACAGGCACAGCTTGTTGATCGTGACCGTCGGGACGTCCCACCCGATGCCGGCCGCGACGGCCGCCTGGCGCGCAGGGCCCTGGCCGCCGCCCGCCTGGATGACCTGACCCATGATCACGGCGTCGACGTCGGACGCCTCGACCCCCGCGGCGTCGAGCGCGCCGCGGATCGCGTGCGCGCCCAGCTCGTTCGCCGACAGGGACGCGAGCGCGCCCTGGAAGCGCGTGAACGGCGTGCGCGCGCCGTGCAGGAGGACGGGGACGTGGGCGTCGTTGCTCATGGTGGGCTCCGAAGGGGGAAGGAGGGACCCAGCGCCGCGGTGTCAGGTGAACGAGGAGGTCCGGTGCGGCGCTGGGTGGTCTGTGGGGCCGGGGCCCGCGAGGACCCACGGGGTGCGGCGCTCCCGGTACGGGGGAGCGCCGCCGGTGGGGGCTACACGAACGCCGAGACGCCCGTGATGTCGCGGCCCACGATGAGGGCCTGGACGCTCTCCGTGCCCTCGTAGGTGTGCAGGGCCTCGACGTCCGCGAAGTGCCGTGCGACGCGGTTGGCGAGCAGGATCCCGTTGCCGCCGAGCATGTCGCGCGCGCTCGCCGCGATCTCGCGGGCGCCGCGCGTGCAGGTGTACTTGGCGATCGAGGCCTGCGGGCCGGAGAGCTGCCCGGCCTCGTCGAGGCGCGTCATCTGCGCGACGAGGAGCTGCATCTGGGTCAGGGTCGAGAGCATGCGGGTCAGGCGCTCCTGGACCATCTGGTTGGCCGCGAGGGGGCGGCCGAACTGGACGCGCTGCTTGGCGTAGGCGACGGCCGTCTCGTAGCACGCGGTCGCGTGCCCGACGGCGGACCATGCCACCCCGAGGCGCGTCGCCTGGAGTACGCGCGCGGTGTCCTTGAACGACCGGCCGCCCGGGAGCATGGCCGAGGCGGGGACGAACACGTCGGTCAGGACGATGTGGGCCTGCCAGATCGCGCGGAGCGAGACCTTGCCCTCGATGGTCGTGGCTGCGTAGCCCGGGGTGTCCTGGGGCACGAGGAACCCGTGCACCTGGTTGTCGCCGTCCTCGCCGACCAGCCGCGCCCACAGCACCGTGATGTCGCCGCAGGAGCCGAACCCGATCCACTTCTTCTCGCCGTCGATCACGAATCCCTCGACGCCGTCGCGGGTCTCGCGGCGGGCCGTGGTCTCGAGCGAGACCGAGTCCGAGCCGTGCGTGGGCTCGGTCAGGGCGAACGCGCCGAGCTTCTCGCCGCGCGCGAGCGGGCCGAGCCACTGCGCCTTCTGCTCGTCCGAGCCGAGGAGCTGGATCGAGCGCAGCGCGAGACCGCCCTGCACGCCGCAGATCGTGGCGACCGAGCCGTCGCCGCGGGACATCTCCATCTCGGCGAGGCCGGCGCCCATGAGGCTGATCCGGGGAGAGCCGGGGACGTCGACGCCGTCGCGCAGGAAGTCGAGCTCGCCCATGCGCTTGGCCAGGCCGAACGGGACCTCGGCGCGCTCCCAGTACCCGTCGATCACGGGCAGGACCTCGTCCTGGACGAACGTGCGGACCCGCTGCTGCAGCTCGCGGTCGGCGGGGGTCGCGTCCGAGAACGCGCCGGCGTAGTCGATGTCGAGCGGCTGCGAGAGGTCGTAGTCCGGCTCGGTCACGTTGCGGCGGACGGGGTTCTCGGTCGTCATGGGGATGCTCCCGGTGTCGGGCCGGACGTCGGTGTCGGGCGATGCCCCCATGGTGGTTGATATTCCGTCTCAGGTCAAGAGACGGCGTATCAATCCGGGTTCGTGGGCGGCTCAGCCCTGCGCCGCCGCGATGTTCACGAGCCAGCTCACACCGAACCGGTCGTCGCACATGCCGAACGCGTCTCCCCAGGGAGCGACCTCGAGCGGCACGGTCACGGTCCCGCCCGCGGACAGCTTGTCCCAGTAGCCGCGGAGCTCGGCGTCGTCGGCCTGGTCGCCGCTGAGCGAGATCGCGATGCCGCCGCCGGGCGTGTACTCCATCGAGCTCGGGGTGTCGGCGGCCATGAGCACCAGGCCGTTGGGAGCCTCGAGCTGGGAGTGCATGACCTTGTCGGCGTCGGCCGGGTCCTCGGCCGCCTGGAAGTCGGCGAACGTGCTGATCGTCACCTCGCCCCCGAACACGTCGCGGTAGAACTCGATCGCCGCCCGGGCGTCGTCGCGGAAGTTCAGGTAGGGGTTGAGTCGTGTCGTCATGGTCGCCGTCTCCGTCGCATCGTCGCGTCGTCCCGTGCCGACGGGGGATCGGCCGGGACCGGGCCAGAAGTGGTGCGCCCCGCGCGAGCAGGGCGCACCTTCGAGTATCCGCCCGGACCGCCCGGGCGCAAGGGGTGGCGTCAGGCCCGGGGGGACGGGGCGGACGCAGGGGACCCGGCGAGACGCAGGGCCGCCGAGCGTCGGTCGATGCGCCACCACACGAAGAACCCGACGAGGGTGAACGCCCCGTAGAACACGTACATGAACGCGGAGGCGTAGAAGCCCGCGTCGACCAGCAGGGGCACGCCCACGATGTCGACCGCGACCCAGATCAGCCAGAACTCGACCCACCCCTTGGCCATGCCGTACGTCGCGAGCAGCGAGCCCATGAAGATCCACGCGTCGGCCCACACGGGCTCGTACGACTCCAGCATCCGGAAGATCGGGGTGAGGACCGCCGTCCCCCCCACGAGCGCGACCACGAGGAACGCCCGCTGGCGCCACGACGCCCAGCGGGGCTCGACCGCCACGCCGTGGCTGTCCGCGTCCGCCGTGCCGAGCCGCGTCCGGGTGCGCCGCCACTGCACCCACCCGTACACCGACACGACGACGAACATGACCTGGCGACCGGCCTGGCCGAGGAGGTTGACGGGGTTGGGCGTCGCGAACACGGCGCCCAGGAAGACCGTGAGGAGCAGCAGGTTCCCGACGATCCCCACGGGCCACGCCCAGATCTTGCGGCGCATCCCCCCGAGCGCGGAGGCCAGCCCGAACCCGTTGCCGACGATCTCACGCCACAGCAGGTGCTGGTCGCCGATCGTGAGCTGCGCGTCGAAGAGCGCGTGGATCAGGTCCATCAGTGTCTTACCTCGTCGTCCCGGGCACGTCGGCTCCGGGGTGAGGGCGGGCGGCGGGGTCGGTGCCCGTCCCCGGGCGCCCGACGGCGTCGCTCACCACGGCGAGGCCGTCCCGGTGGGCTCAGGGCTCGACGACTCGTCGTGCCCCGGCCGGGTACGGCCGCGCCGCACGTGCTTCCTCCCATCCGGACTTTCACCGTCGGTCCTGGAGTTCCACCAGGTCAACCGCGCGTGGGCGCGGGTCGCGGACTGTCACCGCCGGCTCGGAATTGCACCGACCCCGGAGCACGTTCGTGCGTACTGCTTGCTGTCTCCTGCAACCGCCGATGCTACCGGTGCATTCCCGGGCAGCCTCGTCGTCGTGATGGGTGCGCCACCCGGTTGCGGCACGACCGGCGAGCCGCAGCGAGGTCACGCACCCAACGCGTCGCGCACGGCGCGCGCCACCTCGTCGGGGTCGGGGTCGCCGTCGAGCACGGTCACGACGACGCGACGGGCGGGTGCGCCGCCTGCCGTGACGCCCGGCCCGTCCGCGCGTGAGGGTGAGCCGGGCGCGGCGGGGGGCTCCGTCGTCGGGCCGGCGGGGTTGCGGGCCGCGCGGCGCAGGTCCGCGAACGCCTCCTCGAGCTCGGGGCGCAGGTCCTGGTCGGGGTCGCGCAGCCAGCGCCGCAGGATCGCGTTGTGCACCGCGACGACCGACGCCGCGAACGCGACCGACGCAGTCGAGTTCCGGGTGTCGGTGGGCAGGGTGTCGCGCAGGTAGGACGTGAACGCGCGCTCGTACCGGTGCGTGGTCACGAGCTCGCGGTCGCGCAGCGCGGGCACGTCCTGCAGGAGCCGGTGCCGCGCGACCGACGTCTCGCGCTGGCCCACGTGGTGGTCGAACACGAGCCGGGCCGCCTTGCACACCTCGACGTACGGGTCGACGTTCTCCAGCTCCTCGGGCGTCACACCGCGTGCCGCCGGCCGGGACTCGCCGAGCAGGACCACGACCGCGTCGAGCAGCAGCTCGTGGTCCGCGAAGACCACGTCCTCCTTGGAGCGGAAGCGGCGGAAGAAGGTGGCTCGGCTGATCTGGGCGGCGTCCGCGATGTCCTCGACGGTCGTCTGCTCGTACCCCTTCCGGGTGAACAGCTCGATCGCCGCGTCCACCGCCTGCGCATGCGTGTTGCTTCGTGCGGCACTCATGGACGGGACGCTACACCGAGCACGCCGGGGGACGCGTGCACCACGGGACGGTGGGCGGCGGGTGGCCGTCTGCCGGTCGTCGCGCGCACGGCCCGACGGCGTCGCTACAGTGACGAGACAAACGGCGGCAGGCCGACGCGACCGGGAGGCGACGCGCATGACGGACGGCGACGAGGCCGGGACGGAAGCTCCGGACGAGGGACGGGGCTCGGACGCCGACGGGTCGGCGGGCTCGTGGAGGAGCGTCGACCACCACGCCCAGCGCGACGCCCTGAGCGACCGGTTCGCACGCGGCGGGCCGGCGGACTTCCTCTACGGGGCCGTGGTGTCCGGGTTCATGCTCGCGGTGTCGAGCACGCACGACGCGTCGGGAGACTTCGTGATCCTCGCGGTCGCGGGCGTGCTCGTCGGGTACTGGGCCGCGCACGTGTACGTGTCGGCGATCGGTGGCCGCTTCCGGGACTCCGACCACACCATCACCGAGCGGCTGAGGCTCGCGACGTCCGAAGAGGTGTGGGTGCTGATCGGCGGGGTGCCGGCGCTCGCGGTCTTCCTCGTGGGGAGGGTGCTCGGGCTGGGGGTCACCGACTCCGCGCTGATCGCGCTGTGGTTCACCGTGCTGATGCTGGGCGTCGTGGGGCACCTGGCGGCGCACCGGGCGGGCGTGCGGGGCTGGGCGCTGACCGCGGAGACCGTGGTCGCGGGGGCGTTCGGGCTGGTCATCATCGGGCTGAAGACACTGCTGCACTGAGCTGCACTGAGCTGCACTGAGCTGCACTGAGCTGCACCGAGCGGCGGTCGGCGAGGTAGACCTCCCGAGGGTCTACCTCGCGCGCACGGGTCTACCTCGGCGGGTGGTAGGCCGTCTGCTCCTCGACCGGTGCGCGGCGGAAGTCTCCCGCACCGTTGACGACCTGACCTCGGCGCAGCGTGATGCCCGCGGCACGCCCGGCACCCTTGAGGAGCGCACCGCGCGAGGCGACGTCGGGCGAGTCGCCCGGCTGACCGCCCTCGAGGATGCAGGCGCGGGCCTCGACCGGTCCGAGGACCTGGCAGCCGTCACCGTAGGTGCCGGGGCCGATGATCAGGGCCATGCGGTACCGGCCGTCGGTACCGAGGTGCAGGTCCTCGCCGTCGGTCACGAGGGTGCAGCCCCCCGGGCCGAGCGTCGTGCGGGCCCCGACCCGGACCGAGGCGCCGTTCGTCGCGCTGATCCGGGTGCCGGGGTGGAGCACGGCGCCCTCGTCGACGGTCACGCGCGACATGCCGTCGCACTCCACGACGACCGTCGGGTGGAGCACGACCCCGGAAGCGAAGCGGGCTCGCACCGAGGCCCACACGGCGTCCGGGGCGGGGACGACGACCCCGCTGGCGACGAGGGCGTCGACCCCGGCGCGGTCGAGGAAGGGAACGGGGTGCTGAGGGTCGTCCGGTGCGCTGGTCACGCCGAGGACCGTTCCACACGGTCGTCTCTCTGCAGGAGCAACGCCATCGTGGCCCCACTCTCGGCCGCGCCGCGCGCCTGGCTGACAAGGATGTCCATCAGTGCGGGAGCAAGGCCAGGCAGTGCCGCGGCGAAGCGGTCGAACCCGAGGAACGCCAGCGCCAGGCCCGCGGCCGTCGGCTGCCAGCCGTACGCCCGTGCGACAACGTCTGACAGGCAGTCGTTCAGTGCATCAAGATTCCGGCCGTAGTAGGCGGGAAAGTCCAACGCCACTGCGATATCGCGATGCATTTCCGCGCCCGTCGACCAGGAACCGGCATCCAGAACGACGACCTGAAAACCGCGGGTAGCGAGCTCATCCACAGCCCCACGGAGTTCCGAGCGTCGAGAGAACACCGTCACAGGGGGACTGGTGAAGGGTTCACGAGCATGACCTGCCGATGGGAACTCTCCAGACGAGGTCCTTCGCACCCACGACATGCTACGCAACTGGCGTCCTGGCAGACACGCCCTAGCCCTTGGCCCGCACCAGCTCACCGCACGTGAGCTCGACCGCGAGCGTGTTCCCGGGCGGGGCGAGCGGGCACGCCCACGCCGGGTCGTACGCGCACGACGGGTTGTACGCGAAGTTGAGGTCGACGACCAGGGGGGCGTCGCCGTCGGGCAGGAGGGACGGGCCGGACCCCAGGTCCGCGCCCTTGATCGTGTCCAGCAGGTACCGTCCACCGCCGTACGTCGCGGGCGAGCGGTCCTTGACCGGCACGAACAGCCCGCCCCCGTAGGAGCGCAGCGCCCACACGTCGAGCGCCCCCAGCCCGGGGAGGTCGAGTCGCCCGACGCGCTCGAACGGCACGACGCCGTCGGTGCCCGTGGGGACGTCGAGGCGTGCGGCGTCCGGCGTGCCACGCGCAGGGTCGGGCACGAGCGGCACCTCGAAGCGCAGCGACGCGTCGTACGGGCCGACGGGAACCCCGGTGAACGTGGCCCGGTCCTCGGGCAGGACCGGCGACGCCGGGTGCTCGGCCAGGAGGTCGTCGCGCGACGCGACCCAGTACTCGTGCGCGGCCGCGGGGTCCTCGACGGCCACGTCGCGGACGTGCGCGTACAGGTGCTGGACGCGGCGGCGCCAGTCGACGACGTGCAGCTCGGAGATCATCTGGCCAGGGTGCCAGGCGGGAGGCCCACCGGCACCCTCTCAGGCGCGGGGGCCCGGCGGGGTCGAGGTGCCCGCCACGTCGTGGTGGACCGCTAGCGTCAGGTCGCGCACGTAGGTCTGCGAGTCGCGTCGCAGCAGCGGGTGCTCGACCGGATCCCCCCACAGGACCCAGCCGTCCCGCTCGTAGAGGCTGACCGCCCCGGCGTTGTCCGTCAGGACGTGAAGCACGGCGCGGGAGTAGCCCTGCCCGGCGAGCAGCTCGGTGACGTGCTCGAGCAGCCGACGGCCGAGACCCGAACCCTGGGCGCGCGGATCGACCGCGAGCAGGCCGAGCACCGGGGCCTCGGGTGGGTCGCTCTCGATGCCGCTGCCCGGCCGCGTCGCCAGGGCGAAGCCGATGACGCCACCCGCGCTGTCCGTCGCGACCGTCCACGCGACGCGCCGGTCGAACTTCCCTCGGGCGCGAGCAGCGACGCCCTCGACATGGCGTCCGTCGCGCGCGGCGCTCGCCTCGACCCACACCCCCACGCACTGCTCGAGGTCGTCCTGGCGCCCAGGACGTAGTTCGACGAGGTCGGGCGCTGGGGTCGACGGGATCACGGAGCCGAACCTACCGGAGCCCGAGCAGGCAGCCGCCGCCACGTTGCCGAAGACTCTCTCCAGGCGAGCCCCGGGTAGTGCCTCCGGGGGGTGCGGCCTCGCCACAGCCCGGGTGTCGTCGGCTCGTCCGGCGCCGGACGGGGCTTCCTGGCCATCGTCGTCTCCCCCCGGGCCCCGGGGTGAGGCCGCGCGCACAGCACAGGGTGCGCGCGCTTCGCGCCGAGCCCCTGACCGGCAGGGACGCTCAGTGGTGCAGCCGGTAGAACCGGAAGACGCTGAACCCGTCGATCGGCAGGACCTCGACGCGGCTGAACCCGGCGTCGAGCGCGTACCGCTCGAGCGTCGCGGGCCGCATGACCGTGCCCGTGCCCGCCGACGGCGGCGACGACAGCCCGTCGGGCAGGCAGATGAACTGGCTGTAGCCGTACATGAGCCGCTCGACGTCGTCGCCCGGCGCGGCGAACTCCTCGGCGACGGCCTCGTCCATGACGACCACGGCGCCGTCGGGCAGGACGGCCCGGCGGATCGCCGACAGGACCTCGACCGGGCGCGGCAGGTCGTGCGTGCACTCGAACGCGAAGGCTGCGTCGAGCGGGACTCCCGTCGGCAGGGTCGCGGCGTCGGCGACGTGGAACGTCGTGCGGTCCGCGACACCCGCGGCCAGCGCGTTCGCACGCGCCATCTCGACCGAGGGCCCGTCGAGGTCGTACCCCTCGAAACGGGCCCCCGGGTAGGCGCGCGCGAGGGCGACCGTCGACCACCCCGCCCCGCAGCCCACGTCCGCGACGCGCGCGGTGGGCCTCGACAGGATCGCGTGCAGGTCCGGGACCTGCCCGAGCGCGCCCGCGAGCCCGTGCTCGAACCACGGCCGGTTGAGGTCCGCCTGCGCCTCGCGCGCGTCCGGCCCGAGCCGGCCCCACGACACCCCGCCGCCGTCGCGGTACGCGTCGAGCAGCTCGTCGAACGACCGCCCCACGGCCGCGAAGAGCCGGGGCAGCGGCCCCAGGTACGCGAGGCTGTGCTCGTCGGTCAGGACCTCGGCCGGCCCAGGGGGCAGGGCGTAGCGGCGAGTCGTCCCGTCGGCGCCACGCCCGCCCGACGACGCCGCCTCACCCTGCGCGGAGACGTCCGGGGCGGGCGGTGCACCGGCGGGCGGCGGGGTCCCGGGAACGACGTCCAGGATGCCCGCGACGGCCTGCCCCTCGAGCCACTCGCGCACGTACCGCTCGTGGGTGCCCGTCCTCGCGGCGAGCTCGGCCGAGGTCGCGGGCCCCTCGTCGGCGAGCGACCGGTACCAGCCCAACCGGTCGCCGACGTACACCCCGAAGACCTCGATCAGTCCCAGCGCGGACGCGAGCAGGCGCTCGGCGAACTCGTCGGCGCCGGGCCCCGGGACACCGCCGGGCCCCGGGGCGCCGCCCGGCGGCTGTGCTGAGGTGGACATGGCCGCTCCGTCCCTCGTGGTCCGTGCCGGTCGTCCGCCCGGTCGTGGCCGACGCGCGCACCGACCCGACCAGCGTAAATCGGTTGCACCCCGTGGGACCATGCACAGCATGCTGGTCACCCTCACGACGACCGCCGGTGCACCGGCCGGTTCCGTCGAGCACGGAGCCCCTCTGACGGACGCGACCGACCTCGGGTACCTGCTGCACAAGCACCCCGCCCGGGCCCAGTCGTTCGACCTGCCCGTCGGCACCGCGCACGTCTTCTACCCCCAGGCCGACGCGGCCCGCTGCACGGTCGCGCTGCTCCTCGAGGTCGATCCCGTGGGGATCGTGCGCAACAAGCGGTTCGGCGGGCGCGACGCGTTCTCCCTGGCCCAGTACGTCAACGACAGCCCCTACGCCGCGTCCTCGATGCTCGCGGTCGCGCTCGGCGCGGTGTTCCGCACCGCGATGACCGGTCGCTGCGACGCTCGCCAGGCGCTCGCGGACGGCCCGGTCCCGCTCGAGATCCACGTCCCCGCGCTGCCCTGCCGCGGAGGCGCACGGCTCGCCGAGCACCTGTTCGAGCCCTTGGGCTGGACCGTCGACGCGACGCCCGAGCCGCTCGACCCGACCGTGCCCGAGTGGGGCGACTCGCGCTACGTCGACCTGCGCCTGACGGGGACCGTGCGGCTCGCCGATGCCCTGCGCCACCTGTACGTCCTGCTGCCCGTGCTCGACGACGCCAAGCACTACTGGGTCACGGGCGACGAGGTCGACAAGCTGCTGCGCGCGGGCGAGGGGTGGCTCGCCGCGCACCCCGAGCGGGACCAGATCATGCGCCGCTACCTCGCGCACCAGCGCCGCTACGTCGAGGACGCCACGGATCGTCTCGTGACGCTCGACGGCGGGGCAGCGCCCGAGGACGGCACCGCCGAGGACGGCGTCCGCCCCGACGAGGCCCCCGCTGCGGGCGACGTCCCCGCCCCGGGCAGCGACGCCGTCGGGACCACGGCGCCCACGCTCGCCCGGCAGCGCGCGGAGGCCGTGATCGCGGCCCTGCACGAGGTCGGGGCGCGCAGCGTCGTCGACCTCGGGTGCGGCGAGGGCGCCCTGCTGCGCCTGCTCGCCGCCGACCGCCGCTTCCCGCGGCTGCTCGGCACCGACGTCGCCGTGCGAGAGCTCGAGAAGGCCGCGACGCGCCTGCGCCTCGAGGACGCGAGCGACGCCGAGCGTGAGCGCGTGCGGCTCGTGCAGTCGTCGCTCACGTACCGCGACGAGCGGATCGCGGGCTTCGACGCCGCGGTGCTCATGGAGGTGATCGAGCACGTCGACCCGCCGCGCCTGGGCGCGCTCGAACGCGTCGTGTTCGCCGAGGCGCGACCGGGGACCGTCGTCGTGACGACGCCCAACGTCGAGTACAACGCGCTGTACCCGGGCCTGGAGGAGCGCGGGCACCGGCACGCAGACCACCGCTTCGAGTGGACGCGCGCCGAGCTCCAGGCGTGGGCCGACGGCGTCGCGCACCGCCACGGGTACGCGGTCACGTTCCGGGACGTCGGGCCGCAGGACGTGGGGCCGCGCGCGCTGGGCGCACCGACGCAGATGGCGCTGTTCACCCGACCGACGGAGGCAAGGGCATGACCGAGCAGCACGTGACCGGCGCGGAACCGCGCGTCCTGAGCGTCCCGGAGCTCTCGCTCGTGGTGCTCGTCGGGGTGTCCGGGTCCGGGAAGTCGACGTTCGCGCGCGAGCGGTTCCGGCCCTTCGAGGCCGTGTCCTCGGACTTCTGCCGCGGCCTCGTCTCCGGGGACGTCAACGACCAGTCGGCCACTGCCGCTGCGTTCGAGGTCCTCGAGACGATCGTGAGCAAGCGCCTGGAGGCAGGGCGCCTGACGGTCGTCGACGCGACCAACGTCCAGCCCGCGGCGCGCAGGAACCTCGTCGCGCTCGCACGGGCGCACGACGTCCTGCCCGTCGCGATCGTGCTCGACGTGCCCGAGTCCGTCGCGATCGAGCGCAACCGCTCCCGCCCGGACCGCGACGTCGGCGACCATGTCGTGGGGCGTCAGCGCCAGGCCCTGCGCGCCTCCCTCAAGTCCCTGAACCGTGAGGGGTTCCGCAAGGTCCACGTGCTGCGCGGCGTCGACGAGATCGCGCACGCCACGATCTCCCGCGAGCCCCTGCTGAACGACCTGCGCGACCAGACCGGGCCGTTCGACGCGATCGGCGACGTGCACGGCTGCCGCGCCGAGCTCGAGGCACTGCTGACCGAGCTCGGCTACGTGATCGAGCGGGACGAGGCCGGCCGCCCGGTCGACGCCGCCCACCCCGAGGGCCGCCGCGCGATCTTCCTGGGCGACCTCGTCGACCGCGGCCCCGACTCCCCGGGCGTCCTGCGTCTCGTCATGGGCATGGTCCGGGCGGGGCACGCGCTCGCGGTCCCCGGCAACCACGAGCACAAGCTCGTGCGCGCTCTCTCGGGGCGCAACGTCACGGTCAGCCACGGCCTGGAGACGACGCTCGCGCAGCTCGCCGAGGAGCCCGAGGAGTTCCGCCAGGACGTCGAGACGTTCTGCCGCGAGCTGGTCTCGCACCTCGTGCTCGACGGCGGGCGGCTCGTGGTCGCGCACGCGGGGCTCAAGGAGTCGTACCACGGGCGTGCGTCGGGCCGGGTGCGCAGCTTCGCGCTCTACGGCGACACCACGGGCGAGACCGACGAGTTCGGGCTGCCCGTGCGCTACCCGTGGGCGAACGAGTACCGCGGCCAGGCCGTGGTGCTCTACGGGCACACCCCGACACCCGAGGCCGAGTGGGTCAACAACACGATGTGCCTCGACACGGGCGTCGTGTTCGGCGGGAAGCTGTCGGCGCTGCGCTACCCGGAGAAGGAGCTCGTCGCGGTGCCCGCGGCCGAGGTCTACTACGAGCCCGCGCGGCCGTTCCTGCCGGACCCCGGTGCCGGCGCAGAGGGCGCCGGAGGGGCGCTCCCGCAGCGCGATCCCGACGTGCTCGACGTGACCGACGTGCTCGGACGGCGCTCGGTCGTCACGGGCACGCGCGGACGCATCACGATCCCCGAGGAGAACGCGGCGGGAGCGCTGGAGGTCATGAGCCGCTTCGCGGTCGACCCGCGCGCGCTGCTGTACCTGCCGCCGACCATGAGCCCGGTCGCGACGTCGGGGCGTCCCGGCTACCTCGAACGCCCCGAGGACGCGTTCGCGGCGTACGCGAGCGACGCCGTCGGGCAGGTCGTGTGCGAGGAGAAGCACATGGGGTCGCGGGCCGTGGTGCTGGTGTGCCGCGAGGCGTACGGAGCCCCGGCCCGGCGCTTCGGCGTCGACGTCCAGCCGGGCGGGCGCGGGGTCGCGCACACGCGCACGGGTCGCCCGCTCTTCTCCGGCCCGACGGCGGCAGCTCTGCTCGAGCGCGTCGCGAAGGCCCTCGACGGGGCCGGGGTGTGGGACGAGCTGGGAGCCGACTGGGTCCTGCTCGACGCCGAGATCCTGCCCTGGTCGGCCAAGGCCGACCAGCTCATCCGTGACCAGTACGCGAGCGTCGGGGCGGCGGCCCGGGCCGTCATGCCGCCCGCGCTCGCGGCGCTCGACGCGGCCGTGGCGCGTGGCGTCGACGTCGGGGACCTGCGGGCGCGCACGGCCTCGCGCGCCGAGGACACCGCGAGGTACACGCAGGCGTACCGGCGCTACCGCTGGCCCGTCGACGGTCTCGACGGTGTGCAGCTCGCCCCGTTCCAGGTGCTCGCGAGCGGGCCCGACGAACCCGGCGGGCAGACCTACGCGACCCGGGACCACCTGTGGCACCTGGGGATCGCCGACCGCCTGGTCGAGGCCGACCCGGTGCTCTTCCGGCCCACGCGCCGCCTCGTGGTCGACCTCGCCGACGACGCCTCGCGCACGCAGGGCGTCCACTGGTGGGAGGAGATGACCGAGGCCGGGGGCGAGGGCATGGTCGTCAAGCCGCTCGCGAACCTCGTGCGGGGCCCCAAGGGTCTGGTCCAGCCGGGCCTCAAGGTCCGTGGGCGCGAGTACCTGCGGATCATCTACGGTCCCGAGTACACCCAGGAGCACCACCTGGACAGGCTGCGGGTCCGCTCGCTCGGGCGCAAGCAGTCGCTCGCGCTGCGCGAGTACGCGCTGGGTCTCGAAGCCGTGGAGCGGGTCGTGGCGGGCGAGCCGCCGTGGCGCGTCCACGAGGCCGTGTTCGCGGTCCTGGCCCTCGAGTCGGAGCCGGTCGACCCGCGGCTCTGACAGCAGCAGGACGAGGGGGCCCGGTGGGCGCCCTCGTCCTGGTGGGTACGGCCGGTGCGGCCGGGTTCCTGGCGGGCTCTCAGCCGAGGGTCGCGAACGAGCTCAGCGCGAGGGCGGAGAACAGGGCGATCGCCACGAGGACCGAGCCGGCGACGAGCCAGCCGTTGGCCCGCTCGGTCGGGTCGCTCGACGCGCTGGGGCGACGGGACTCCGGGGCGGGAGCGACGTCGTCGGGCGTGGACGTGGGGGAGGAGCCCGCGGGACGGGACGTGCGTGCGCGGCGTGCCGTCGAGTCGTGGCCGCGGAGTGCGACGCGGACCGGCGTCGAGGTCGTGACCTGTGCGGTCATGGCTTCCTCCCCAGGAAAAGTTGGCCGCCCTCGCTGTCGCGGGGCGTGGCACCAGTCTCTTCGGGGCGGGGGTGCGGGCACATCGGCCCTCCGAACCATCCTGCGCGACCGCTCCGTCCTCCCGGAGGATGACGGCCGCCCGTCGGATGGGGGACATCCCTTCCGGGACGCCCCTGAGAGGGGAGGGACGGGCTAGCGCGGGGCGTTGCGCTGGTGGTCGATGCGCTGCAGGTAGCGGATCTCGCGGAAGCCTACCGCCACCGCGACGAGCAGCGGGAACCACGCCCACGTACGCCCGCGGAGCAGCGAGAAGAGGCTCACGAGCCCGACGACGCCGCACCCGAGCACGGTCAGCAGGCTCGCCCAGCGGATGCTCTTCATGCGGTCGTCCTCGGTTCGCTCGTGCGGTCGGCCGGTCCTCGGCCGATCACGTCGTCCCCGGTCGAGGCCGACCGGGTCCTGAACAGTGTCCATCACGCGGCGCGCCGGTCCCAGGAGGCGGCCGACCTGCGGTCGGTGCGGGCTGCTCAGCCGAGCTGCGCGAGCCCCTCGGTCGCGATCCTCTCGAACGTCGCCTGGTCGGCCGCGAACTGCGAGTCCGCGATGGGCCAGTGCAGGGCGATCTCCGTGATGCCCTGGTCGCGGTAGGCCGCCGCGGTCTCGACGAACGCGTCGACCGAGGCGAGCGGGCGGTCGGGCGTGAAACCCGTCAGGAGGATGCGCTCGACCGTGGCCGGGTCGCGGCCCGCGTCGGCGCACGTCGCCTCGAGCCGCGCGATCTGCGCCCCGACCCCCGCGCGGGACGCGGCCGGCGTGCCGTCCACGCCGACGGCGGCGTCACCCGTCGTGACCCACGCCTGCCCGTAACGGGCCGTGAGCCGCAGCCCGCGCGGCCCGGTCGCGGCGATCGCGAACGGGATGCGCGGCTCCTGGACCGGGCCGGGGATCGTCCGGGCCTCGTGCGCGCGGTAGTGCCCCTCGTCGTGCGTGACGACGGGCTCGGTCAGGAGACGGTCGAGCAGTGCCGTGAAGTCGCGCAACCTGTCCGCGCGCTCGCGCGCCGACCAGCCCTCGCCGCCCAGGACGGTCGCGTCGAAGCCGGTCGTCCCGGCGCCCAGCCCGAGCGTGATGCGTCCGCCCGACACGTCGTCGAGCGTCATGAGGTCCTTGGCGAGGGTCACGGGCTCGCGGAAGTTCGGGGACGTGACGAGCGTGCCCAGCCGCATCCGCCCGGTCACGGTCGCCGCGGCCGTGAGCGTGGGCAGCGCCCCGAACCAGGGGCCGTCGCGGAAGTTGCGCCACGACAGGTGGTCGTACGTGTAGGCCGCGTGGAACCCCAGGTCCTCGGCGCGCCGCCAGACGTCGCGCCCCTCGGACCAGCGGTAGATCGGCAGGATCACGGTGCTCAGTCGCATGGGCCGACCCTACGGTGCCGTGGGCGGCTCGGCCCGGCTCGAACCGTGCCGCCGACGTGTGATGTGCTGGTGGCAGTCCCACTCGTGCACCACCGGAGGTCTTCCCCTTGGCAGTCGTCGTCAACGTGTCCCACCGCTACCCGCGCACGGGGTCGCGCGCCGAGCAGCTCGCTGTCGTCCGCGGCGACTGGCCCGTGCCCGAGGTCGACACCCCGGAGGCCTTCGCGGACTCCGACGACGCGCAGGAGCTCCTCGACGCCGCGGACGTCCTGATCGCGGCGGCGGGCAACGAGGTCGTCGACGTCCAGCGCATCACGGGGCTCCAGGTCGACGAGGGTGGGCACGTGCGCTTCGAGACCGTCGACGAACCCGTCCTCGTCGGGATGATCGGGCAGCGCCTGCGCCCCGGGGCCGCGTGGGAGCCGGGCGAGAGCTGGCCCGTCAAGCTCGCCGACGCCACGGGGGACGTCCGGGAGTACCTCGACCTCGCGGGCGGGGCGGCCGCGGAGCGCACCGGTGAGCCTGCGGGTGAGACCGCCGGAGGCCCGGGGGACGCGGTCGAGCTCGGCGGGTTCCGCCTCGCCCTGGGCGCCGACGGGAACCTCGTGGTGACGCCACCGGCGGGTCGCTCCGTGACCGTGCTCGCAGCGCACGAGGGGTGAGCCAGGGCGGGCGGGAGCGCGACCACAGCACCCTCGCCGACGTGGCAGGGTGGAGGCCATGACGATCGACCTCCGCATCTTCACCGAGCCCCAGCAGGGCGCCACCTACGACGACATCCTCGCGGTCGCGCGTGCGACCGAGGAGCTCGGCTTCGACGCGTTCTTCCGCTCCGACCACTACCTCGTCATGGGGGACGGTGACGGCCTGCCCGGCCCGACCGACGCCTGGACCACCCTCGCCGGGCTGGCCCGCGAGACGAGCCGCATCCGGCTGGGCACGCTCGTGTCGTCGGCCACGTTCCGCCACCCGGGCGTCCTCGCGATCCAGGTCGCGCAGGTCGACCAGATGTCGGGCGGTCGCGTCGAGCTCGGTCTGGGGGCGGGCTGGTTCCCGCAGGAGCACTCGGCGTACGGCATCCCGTTCCCCGCCAAGCGGTTCGGGATGCTCGAGGAGCAGCTCGCGGTCATCACGGGCCTGTGGGAGACGCCCGTGGGAGCGACGTTCGACTTCGCGGGAGAGCACTACACGCTCACGGACTCCCCGGCGCTGCCCAAGCCCGTGCAGTCTCGCGTCCCGGTCATCGTGGGCGGGCACGGACCGCGCCGCACCCCGGCGCTCGCGGCACGCTACGCGACCGAGTTCAACGTCGCGTTCCCCGACCCGGGCGTCCTGCCCGACCGCATCGAGAACGTCCGCGTCGTCTGCCAGGACGCGGGCCGCGACCCCGACGACCTCGTTTACTCGGCGGCCTTCGTGGTGTGCGTGGGCAAGGACGAGGCCGAGTTCCGTCGTCGCGCCGAGGCGATCGGCCGCGACCCCGAGGAGCTGCGCACCAACGGCATCGCAGGCACGCCCGCCGAGGCCGCGGACAAGCTCGCGGCCGCGAGCGAGCAGGGCGCGACGCGCTTCTACCTGCAGGTCCTGGACCTCGCGGACCTCGACCACCTCGAGCTGGTCGCGCGCGAGGTGCGGCCGCAGCTGAGCTGAGCCCACCCCCCCTGCCCGACGGCGGAGCGCACCTTCCTGGCGACGGCGCGCTCCGCCGTCGGGCGTCCGGGGCGGGCGGGGACTCTGGGACGGCGCTGTCCACGCCCTACCGGTCGGTAACGGGTGACCCGAGGGCGGCAGTACCCTTCCCTTCGGCACTTCACCAGAACTTCACGAACGGAGCCCCCCATGGCAGCACTCGGCTGGAAGATCCACGGAGACGGGAAGCGTGTCGAACCCGGCGCCGTGGTCAGCACCGACGAACGCCTGAGCTGGCCGCGCACGATCGGGATCGGCATGCAGCACGTCGTCGCGATGTTCGGCGCGACGTTCCTCGTCCCGCTCCTGACGGGCTTCTCGCCCGCGACGACGCTGTTCTTCTCCGCGATCGGGACCATCGGGTTCCTGCTCATCACGCGCAACCGGCTCCCCAGCTATCTCGGGTCGAGCTTCGCGTTCATCGCCCCCATCACCGCCGCGACGGCCTCCGGGGGGCAGTCGGTCGCCGTCGGCGGGATCCTCGTCACGGGCCTGGTGCTCGCGCTCATCGGTGTCGTCGTGCACTTCGCGGGACCGCGCTGGATCGACCTGACCATGCCGCCCATCGTGACCGGCACCATCGTCGCGCTCATCGGCCTCAACCTGGCGCCCGCGGCCTGGGGCACCTGCCAGCAGTCCGTCGTCGACGGCGAGATCGTGGCCACGTGCGACGCCGGGTTCCGTGCGGCGCCCGTCACGGCGACCATCACGCTCGTCGCGATCATCCTCATCACGGTCCTCTTCAAGGGCATCGTCGGGCGTCTCGCGATCCTGCTCGGCGTGATCGTCGGCTACGTCGCCGCCTGGGTCCAGGGCGAGGTCGACTTCACCCCGGTGCGCGAGGCGTCCTGGTTCGGCTTCCCGGAGTTCGTCACGCCCACGTTCGACATCGCCGTGCTCGGCCTGTTCGTACCGGTCGTGCTCGTCCTGGTCGCGGAGAACGTCGGGCACGTGAAGTCCGTGTCCGCGATGACGGGCAAGAACCTCGACGACCTCACGGGCCGCGCGCTGTTCGCCGACGGCCTCGCGACCACGTTCGCGGGCGTCGGCGGCGGGTCCGGCACGACGACGTACGCCGAGAACATCGGCGTCATGGCGGCCACGCGCGTCTACTCGACCGCGGCCTACTGGGTCGCGGGCGCCACGGCCCTGCTGCTCAGCATGTCGCCCAAGTTCGGGGCGCTCATCGCGACCATCCCCGCGGGGGTCCTGGGCGGTGCGACGACGCTCCTCTACGGCATGATCGGCATCCTCGGTGCGCGCATCTGGGTGCAGAACAAGGTCGACTTCTCCGACCCGGTCAACCTGACGACGGCCGCCGTGCCGCTCATCATCGGCATCGCGAACTTCACGTGGGTCGTCGGCGACGTGACGTTCGAGGGCATCGCGCTCGGTACGGCGTCGGCCCTCGTGATCTACCACGTCATGCGGACCATCGCCCGGTGGCGCGGGACGTCGCAGGAGCCCGCGAGCCCGGCCTCGGTGCCCGGTGGCGAGGAGATCCCCGCCTGACCCTGTCGGTCCCCCCGCGCTGCCGAACCCGAGGTCGGTCGGGCAACGCGGCGCAGTTGACTGACCAACCTCGGGTTCGGCATCAGACGGCGCCCTGTGGACAACTCGCCTTGTCCCCAGGGCGCCGCTCTCGTTCCTGAGCCGAGCCTCGGATGCGGTCGGATGCCTCATGCCCCGACCCCGCCAGCTCCCGCCGACCCTCCTCGCCCTCGCCGGTCGCCAGCACGGCCTGGTCACGACCGCGCAGTGCCGCGCGGCAGGAATGAGCCGCGACCGCGTCGCGCGCGCGACGGCCACCGCCGGGTGGGCGCGCATCACGCGCGGTGTGTACGACACCGACCCCACCCCGGTCCGCTCCCGGCCCCTCGACCATCGTCGCCGCCGGTCCGCCTGGGCCGCGATGCTGGCGTTCGGGCTCCGGTCGATCTCGGTCGGAACCTGTGCGCTCGCCCTCCTCGGAGTCGCAGGCCTGCCCTCCCGACTCCAGCCGCAGGCTGCGTTGCCCGGTGGGCGGGCCGCGCTGTCCCGGGACGGGATCGAGCTGCGCATGTTCGACGACGGCATGTCGGTGCAGGTGGTGGAAGGACGCTTCGTGGCGACCCCCGAGTGGGCGCTGGCGCAGGCAGTTCCCGAGCTCGAGCGACGCCACGCGGTCGCTGTCATGGACTCGGCGCTGCACCAGGGACTCGTGACGCCGCAGGAGCTCGACCGTGCCCACGACAAGGCGAGAGGGCGCCGCGGGGTGGCACGGACCCACGCGTGGTGGGACATGGCGGACGGACGCGCGGAGTCACCGCTCGAGACCTTCGCCAGGCTCGACTGCGCCGACGGCGGGGTACCTCCGGACCGGCTCCAGGTCGTCCTGCGGGACGATGCCGGCAGGATCGTCGCGCGTGGGGACCTCGGGTGGTCGTTGGGCGCCGGCCGGTGGCTGATCGCCGAGATGGACGGTGCGGAGTTCCACGACACCCCGGAGGCGGTCTTCGCCGACAGGTCGCGGCAGAACCTGCTGGTGGCGAGCGGTCGGGTCGTGGTGCTGCGGTTCACGGCCCGTGACGTGGCAGCGCCGGGGACGATCGCGCGAGAGGTCCGAGCCGCGCTGCGGGCTCTGCGGACGCAGGTGCCGAACCCGAGGTCGGTCAGGGCGCCCGGGGAGGTTGTCTGACCAACCTCGGGTTCGTCAACCGGGCACCCCGGCACCCGGGCTCACAGCATCGGGGCTGGAGCTAGAGCTTGAGCCCCAGCACGTAGCCGATCTCCGTGGGGACCCGCACGAAACCGAGGTGCTCGTAGAACCCGATCGCGGACGTGTTGGTCTCGGAGACACCCAGGTGGACCCCCTGGACGCCGCGCTCACGGAGCGCGTCGAACAGGAGCCCGAGCAGGCGCCGCCCGTTGCCGCCGCCCTGCGCCGCGGGCAGCAGGTCCACGTGGAGATGGGCGGGGAAGAGGTCGAGCACCTCCGGGTCCGCGGTCGGCGGAGCGTGCAGGAGCCGCACCAGGCCTGCGTCGGCAGCCTCCGGGGGGAACGCGTCCAGCGGGTAGCGGGCACGCAGGGCCGGCCACCAGTCGCGCTCGCACCGCTCCTCGAACTCACGGGTGTCCGCGGTCCCGACGACGTACCCGACCGCTCCCGTGCCGTCGTCGGCCACGAAGGCGAGACCCGGCTCGAACGCCAGGTACGCGCCGAGGTAGATCTCGCCCAGCAGCCGTGGGTCGCTGAACGTCGCCGACGCGTCACCGCCGTCGGCGCCCGTCCGCAGGCAGATGTCGTAGAGACGGTCGACCTCGGTGGGGTCGGTCGTGCGCGCAGGGCGGAGAGGGAGCAAGGCCATACCGGGCCCTTTCGGAGAGGGAGCGACGAGTCGTGGTCGAGAGAAGGCTAGGGCGAGAAGCGCCGGACGGTTCCCTAGCCCTCCGCGGGCGCCTCCTCGACCGGCACCGGAGCGACGTAGGCAGCCTTGGGCGTGATGGTCTCGATGGCCACGCACCCCGCGGGACTCGTGAGCGGCACCGCCGGGTCGATCTGCACGAGCTCCTCGTCGACGAGGTTCACGAAGTTCTCCCCGAGCACCAGGTCGACGGTGGCGTCGGCCCGGTCGTCGAGCACCAGGACCGCGTCGTCGTAGTGGGCCGCGAGCGTGTAGGCCTGGGCGATACCGGTCGCGCCGAACGAGATCTGCGTGCTGGCCTGCTCCTGGTTCTTCCCGGCAGCGTCCTTGAGGTCGCCGACCGAGGCGATCGTGAAGCCCCGCTTCTCCAGGATCTGCTTGTTCGCGGCGGCGAGCCCTCCCTTGCCGGAAGCGTTCAGGACACGGACCTGCACCTCCCCGTAGGGGATCGGCAGTGCGCCCTCCTGCAGGCACGGAGCCTTCACGCCGGCGAGCGCGTCCTCCACCTTGGGCGTGCTGAACGTCCGGTCGAACGGCGGCTCGACGGCGCCCGTGTAGACGGCGAGCGCACCGATCCCCGTGACGGCCAGGAACGCGACGAGGAGGCCGAAGACCACGGCCTGACGTTCGTGCACGCGGCGCCGTCTGGCGGTGCGGGAGGGATCGGGGCCGGGCTGCGTGGTCACGCGAGCAACCTACCCGACCGCCGGGGCATTGAGCATGAGCACGCGGGCATGCAGGATGGCACGCTGCTGCAGGGCTGCGCGGACTGCGCGGTGCAGACCGTCCTCGAGGTAGAGCACCCCCTGGTACTCCACGACGTGCGCGAAGAGGTCACCATAGAACGTCGAGTCCTCCGAGAGCAGGTTGTCGAGGTTCAAGGTCCGCTTGGTCGTGACGAGCTCGTCGAGCCTGACCTGACGGGGTGGCACGCTCGACCAGTCCTTGGGCGTGACCAACCCGTGGTCGGGGTACGGGCGCCCGGCACCGACGGCCTTGAAGATCATGCGGGCCAGTCTAGGGCGAGGTCCTGGTGCGGCGCTGCGGATCCTGCCGACCGCCCCACTCCTCCACGCCTCCCGCACATCCAGCCCGGTCCGCCGCCGCGCTGACGGGCCCACCGCCGGGCCAGGCGTCAGCGCGGACCGTGCCGGATCGTCACGCCCCGCCCACGTCCCGCCGTCGGAACCCGACGGCGGCGACGCCGACGAGCACGACGGCGATCGCGGTCAGGGCGAGGACGGGGCCGGCCGAGAAGGGGACGAGGGGCACCTGCGGCACGTGGGTGAACGGCGACAGGTCGCGGACCGGCTGCGGCAGACCGAACAGCTCACCGAGCTGTCCGACGACGAGCACGAGCGTCACGATCCCCCAGCCGAGGGCCACGAGCCGGGGCCACCACCCGTACAGCACGAGCACGAGGCCTGCGACGACCAGGGCAGCCGGGACCTGCACGAGCCCGGCACCGACCGCGTCCGAGAACGCTACGCCCCACCCGCCCGACACCAGGGCGTGCCCGAGGCCCATCATGAGCCCGGCCCACAGCGGGACGGCGACGACGCCGACGACGAGCAGCACGACCGAGGCCGCCAGGTAGCGCGTCCGGGAGACGCCGGTCGCGAGCACGATCTCGGCCCGGCCCGAGGTCTCCTCGGCGTGCAGCCTGGAGACGAGCGTCACGGCGAACGCTGCCGCGGCGATCCCGACGAAGCCCATGATCGCGACCTGGAACACCTGGGCCAGCGCCCCGGCCCCGCCGAGCTGCGCGATGACCTGCTGCATCTGGGGCGAGGAACCCGCGATGTCGTCGACCGAGTCCAGCAGGAAGCCGACGAGCAGGCAGTACGCGCCGACTCCCAGGGTCCACGACACGACCCCGGGGAGCTGGAGCCGGGTCGCGAGCGCGACCGGGCTCGTGAGCGAGGTCGATCCGGCGGGGCCGGGCCGCGGCTGGACGAGGCCCGCCCCGAGGTCGCGCCCGAGCGAGAGCCGGGCCGCGACCACGACGCACACGCCGAGCAGCGCGACGCACAGCAGCGCAGGCCCCCACGCGTTCGCGCCGAACGGGTCGATCTCCTGGACCCACCCGACGGGCGAGACCCAGCGCAGCCAGTCGGCGGACGGCTCGACGTCGGCGACCCCGCGCAGCGCATACCCCGCGACGAGCAGCAGGACGCCGATCGTGTTGGCGGTCCGCGAGGACGTCGCGACCTGCGCGCACACGGCCCCGATCCCGGTCGCGGCCAGGCCCAGCGCCGCGAACTGGAGGCCGAACGCGAGCGACGAGGCGCCGTCGGCTCCCTGGGCCACGTACATGGCCGCCATGAGAGCGCCTGTGAGCACGGACATCCCGCTCGCGACGAGGATCCCCGTCGCGAGCGGGGCGAGCGACCCGACGCGGGCGGCGCGCACGAGCTCGAGCCGCCCGGTCTCCTCCTCCTTGCGCGTGTGACGCACCACGGTGAGCACCGCGAGCACGCCCAGCACGAGGATCATGAAGAGGCCCACGCGCCACGCGGCGGTCGAGGCGACCGACCCGGTGTGCTCGAGCGGGCCGAGCAGCGCCAGGAAGGCGCTGTTGGTCCCCATGCTCGCGGCGAGCTCGTCGCGCTCGGCCTGCGTCCCGTAGACGGTCGCGACCGACGAGTACGTGACCGCGACCATGAGCAGCACCACGGCCACGTACACGGGCAGGACGACGCGGTCGCGCCGCAGCGCGAGCCGCACGAGCGCCCCGGTGCCCGCGAACGCCCTGCGCAGCGACAGGGGAGGGGCGTCCGTGCGGCGGGGGGCAGCAGCGGCCGGGCCGACGGAGTCGATCGCAGTCATCGCAGCGCCTCGCCGTCGAGCAGGGCGAGCTCGTCGCCGTACTGCCGCAGGAACAGCTCCTCGAGCGAGGGCGGCTCGATCGTCAGGCCGTGAGGTTCCAGGTCGGCGAGCGCGCGCGTGACCCGGGGCAGGGCGTCGTCGTCGACGTGGAACCTCACGTGCGAGCCGTCGACGACGAGGTCGTGGACCCCGGCCAGGTCTGCCAGCGCGTCCGTCGCGCCGGGCGTGCCCGCAGCGACGTCCCCCACGGTCACGACGACCTTGGAGCGCGTGAGGTGCCGCAGCTCGCGCAGCGTCCCGGACTGCACGGCCCGGCCGCTGCGGATGATCGTGACGGTGTCGCACAGCGCCTCGACCTCGGCCAGGATGTGGCTCGACAGCAGGACCGACGTGCCGCGCGCGGTCGCCTCGCGCACGCAGTCCTGGAAGACGGCCTCCATGATCGGGTCGAGGCCAGACGTCGGCTCGTCGAGAACGAGGAGCTCGGCGTCGGCGCTGAGCGCTGCGACCAGCGCGACCTTCTGGCGGTTGCCCTTGGAGTAGGTCCCGGTCTTCTTGGTCGGGTCGAGCTCGAACCGCTCGAGCATGCGGGCCTTGCGGCGCTCGTCGACGGCCGCGCCGCGCAGGCGCAGCAGCAGGTCGATCGTCTCGCCGCCCGAGAGCTGGGGCCACAGCGTGACGTCGCCCGGGACGTAGGCGAGGCGTCGGTGCAGGGGGACGGCGTCGCGGAACGGGTCGCCGCCCAGCAAGGTCGCGGTGCCCGAGTCGGGGCGCAGCAGCCCGAGCAGGACGCGGATGGCGGTCGACTTGCCAGCGCCGTTGGGCCCCAGGAAGCCTGCGACCTCCCCGGCGCGGACCGTCAGGTCCAGGCCGTCGAGCGCTCGGGTCGTGCCGAAGGACTTGTGCAGGTCGCGGATCTCGACCGCCGGTGCGGGGTGTCCTGAGGTGCTCATGGTTCCTCGTCGGGTGAGGGAGGGGTGGGGCCTGCGGGGAGGGGAGCGGCGTCGTCGGGCGGGGGAGTGCCGTGCCCGACGGCGCCGCTCGGCCCCGGTGTGCGGGCGGAGGGCTCGTCGTCCCGGGCTACGAGGCGGTCGCGGCGGTGTGGTCGCCGGACTGCTCGCCGGGCGGCGGCTCCGCGTACCGCAGGTAGGCGTCGAGGAGCGTGCGGTCGGTGAGGAAGCCTTCTGTGAACAGCTCGATCGCGGGCAGGCCCATGCGGTCGACGTACCCGCGGACGATCCCGCCGGTGTCGCCCGGTTCGGTGGGCGGGTGGAGCGTGAGGTCGAGGAGGACGGTGCCGAGGGACTGCGTCACGAGGTACCGGGCGCGCGCCGCCTCGTCGAGCGAGGGCTTGATGGTCCCGGTGGCGACCCCGTCCGCGATGTAGGCCTCGGCGTCGTCGACCATGTGGGCCACGAAGGACCGGGCGAGGTCGCCTCCCTCCTGGAGGCTGCGCAGCACGTAGCCGAGCACGGGGCCGTACTCCTCGACCGACGAGAGCTGCGCGAGGACGTCCAGGGGGCTGCCCCGGTTGCCGTGCTCGTCGCCCAGGACGTTGCGCTTGTTCTCGCGGACGAGGACGAGGACGTGCTCGTCGCACGCGCGGCGGAGCCCTTCCTTGGACCCGAAGTGGTGGATGACGAGCCCCGGGCTGACCCCGGCGTCGGCCGCGATGGTGCGGACCGGGACCCGGAAGCCCTCGGACGCGAAGCGGAGCAGGGCGGCGTCGCGGATGCGCGCCCGCCCGGTGAGGTCCGGGGCGTCCGGGACCTGCTCGTCGACCGGCGATGCTGAACGCATGTTCAACACGCTAAACACTTGTTCAGCCCACCACAAGAGGGCTGGGCGTCAAGGAGGCGTCACGGACCGATGACCCGGGGCCGACGCGAGGACGACAACCGCCCTGGGGTAGGCGGGGGCGGTTCAGGGGCGGACCAGGGATGTCCCCGATGTGCGCGGACCGGGCCCCGGCGTACCGTCGAAACATGAGCCACATCCTCGCCAGACCGCGCCGCGGCGCCGTGATCGCCGGCGTCTGCGCCGGCCTCGCCCGACGCTTCGACGTCAGCCCGACCCTCGTCCGCGTCATCGCGGTCGCGTCCTGCATCCTGCCCGGACCGCAGATCCTGGCCTACGTCGTGCTGTGGATCATGCTGCCCCGCGACCCGGAGTGAGCCACCCGGGCTGCGGGGACCGGGCCCGTCAGCCGAGGCTTTTGTCCCTCACAGTCCGGCATGACACCATCCGGAGGTGCGCGCCCCCCTCACTCGACTCACCGTGCTCCCTCTCTGCCTCGGCCTCGCGGTCACGACGCTCGCGGGATGCGCGGAACCGGCCCGGCCCCTGGCGACCGCGGAGCTGACCCCGGGGGCTGCGGCCCCCGTGACCCCGCTCCCCGCGTTCGACGCGTCGACGCCCACCGGTGCCCTGATGCTGGCCGCGGCGGACGAGCTCGCCCCGACGGTCCTCCCGGCGGGGTTCCACTTCGTCGAGACCGTCGTCATCGACCGTTCGGAGTCCACGAGCTCGATCTACGTCCAGGGCGAGCCGGGGGAGCAGGGGCCCGGGCTGTACGTCCATGCGGTGCACGCGGGCGTCGAGGTGGCCCACCTCGGTGACGACTGGACGCCCGAGGCGGTCCCCGAGCTCTCGGGCACGATGCCGGTGACCGTGGTCTCGGACCCCGAGGGCCAGGAGCGTTCGGTCGTCTCGATCGACGCGTCCCCGGCCGGTGTGGTGCGGCTCATCGGCGACGGCGTCCCGCGCGACGAGCTGATCGCGATGGCGGGACGTCTGCTCGCCTCGGTCGGCTGAGCCGGACCGCACCGGGAACGACGAAGGGTCCGCAGCGCAGGCTGCGGACCCTTCGGTCTGCGGAGGATGGGGGATTCGAACCCCCGAGGGCTTTTAACCCAACACGCTTTCCAAGCGTGCGCCATAGGCCACTAGGCGAATCCTCCGTGCTGCAGCGTCGACCCACGTGGGGCGTCAGGCAGCGTGTCGAGAATACCGGACGCGGGGCCCGCGACCGAATCGGCCCGCTGTGCCGCCGCGCGGCTTGCCCCGTGGAGCGCTGCGGCGCGGGTCGCGGCGCTCACCGTCCGAGGCCGACCGGCCTGCGGCGGGGGCCGGTGGTCGGCCGGTTTTCGACGACGGCCCGTCCTGGGCTAGGCTGGGTCCAGACCCCTCGTGCGGCGCTAACTCACTGAACTCCCCCAGGGCCGGAAGGCAGCAAGGGCAGGTGGGCTCTGGTGGGTGCACGGGGGGTCCTTGCATGCCCGGGGGGATTCCTGGGGCCGCTCCGTCGCGGCCGACGGGCCCGCGGTCGAGTCGTCCGCGCAGAACGGCCCGACGGCGACGCTCACCTGTGCTCCCGGCCCCGGCGGCCTGACGCGCTCCGCAGCCAGAATGTGGCTTGCGTCATAGTTGTCATCCGCAGAATGCGGGCAAAATGGCCCAGACCGCCCAGGAGTGCCCACGATGCGGTCGAAATTCCGTCCAACATCTGGATTATCGACCGACGTGGTGGTTTTGAGGCGCCGAGCGTGCGCATCATGGAGCCATGACCCGCCCCACGAGCACCGAGCTCACGACGCACCGCGCAGCCACCTGCTGCCGAATGTCGTGTCGCTCCGTCCTGCGTGGCGCCGGTCGAATGTGCTGTCAGCTCTGACCTGACCCCAGCACCGCACCGCCCGCCTCGCGAGCGCAGCCCGGAGACGACCGGAGCCCGCGCCGCAGCGCCCGCCTCATCCCTTCCTGAACCACCGACCACCGGTGACGTGTCCTCGTGACGCGCGCTCCGTCGTCGGGCAGGAGGACGTTCCACCTCCCACCCCGTCACCACCGTGATGCCCCTCACGAACGCCCCGCGACAACCGCCGGCGCTCGTCACCGGAAGGACAGACCATGCTCCGCAAGAACTTCGCCCTCGCCGCCATCGTGGGCGCCGCCGCCCTGACGCTCGGCGCGTGCGCCACGACCCCCGCCGACAGCGGTTCCTCGGCAGGCGGCGCGGACGACGTCGTCAAGATCGGCGTCGTCGGTGCCCAGGAGGACAAGTGGGCCGTGTTCGAGAAGGTCGCCGAGGAGGAGGGCCTGAACATCGAGATCGTCGACTTCGGCGACTACCAGCAGGCCAACCCGGCGCTCTCGCAGGGCCAGATCGACCTCAACCAGTTCCAGCACCTGCAGTTCCTCGCGGGCTACAACGTCGAGGCCGGCGACGACCTCCAGCCCATCGGCGCCACCGCGGTCTACCCGCTCGCGCTCTACTCGTCCAAGCACACCGCGCTCGAGGACATCCCCGCGGGCGGTGAGATCGCGATCCCCAACGACGCCACGAACCTCGCCCGCGCGCTCCTCGTCCTCCAGGAGGCCGGGCTCATCGAGCTCAAGGACGGCGGCAGCTCGCTGTCGACCGAGGCCGACGTCCTCCCGTCCTCCAAGGTCAAGGTCACCCCGGTCTCGGCCGAGCAGACCCCGATCGCCCTGCAGTCGGTCGACGGCGCGGTCGTCAACAACGACTTCATCAAGGACGCCGGTCTCAACCCCGACGACGCCCTGTTCCAGGACGACCCCGACTCCGCCGCCGCCGAGCCCTACATCAACGTGTGGGTCGCCCGCGCCGAGGACAAGGACGACGAGACCCTCCTGAAGATCGCCGCGCTCTCGCAGAACGAGGAGGTCATCGCCGCCGAGAACGAGTCGTCCGGCAACTCCGCGGTCATCAAGAGCAACTCGGCCGCCGAGCTCCAGGAGATCCTCGCGGGGATCGAGAAGAACTACCGCGCCCAGGGCTGAGCCCGGCGCAGCCCAGGTGCCCGACGGCGTCGCTCACCCGACGCCGTCGGGCACCCGTGCGCCCTCGCCCGACGCACGACCTGCGTGTTGGATAGGACCTGTCCACACACGCCTGCCCCCGCACACGCCGCAGCCGAGCGGCTCCCACCAGGAGCCCGGCCGCCGCCCCCCACGAGAGGTTCCTCCGTGAGCACCACCTCGGACACGATGGTCCGCTTCCGCGACGTGACGAAGGTCTTCGGGACCGGGTCGTCCGCCGTGGCAGCCGTCGACGGCGTCACCCTGGACATCCGGGCGGGTGAGATCTTCGGCGTCATCGGCTACTCGGGCGCGGGCAAGAGCACGCTCGTCCGGCTCATCAACGCGCTCGAACCCGTGACCTCGGGCAGCGTGGTCGTCGACGGCGACGAGGTGAGCGCGCTCTCCGAGCGCGACCTGCGTCCCGTGCGCGCGAGCATCGGCATGATCTTCCAGCAGTTCAACCTGCTGTCCTCGCGGACCGTCGCCGGGAACGTGGCCTACGCGCTCAAGGTCGCGGGCTGGGACAAGGCGCGCCGGGAGGCCCGGGTCGCCGAGCTGCTCGAGTTCGTCGGGCTGTCCGACAAGGCCAAGGCCTACCCGTCGCAGCTCTCGGGCGGGCAGAAGCAGCGCGTCGGGATCGCCCGCGCGCTCGCCACCTCGCCCAAGCTCCTGCTCGCCGACGAGGCCACGAGCGCCCTCGACCCCGAGACCACGCGCGACGTCCTGGCGCTCCTGCGCCGCGTCAACGCCGAGCTCGGCGTGACGATCGTCGTCATCACGCACGAGATGGACGTCGTGCGCTCGACGTGCCACCGCGTCGCGGTCATGGAGCACGGCAAGGTCGTCGAGGTCGGCGAGGTCTACGACGTGTTCTCGTCGCCGCAGGCCCCCGCGACCAAGAAGTTCGTCGGGACCGCGCTGCGCGACCGGCCCGGCCCCGAGGCGCTCGAGCGCCTGCGCCGCCGGCACCCCGGGCGCCTCGTGACGGTCGGCGTCCACGAGGACGGGACCTCGGGCGCGAGCCTGACCCGGCTCCTGCGCGAGCACGGGCTCGACGGCGCCGTGGTGTTCGGCGGGATCTCCGAGATCGGGGAGCGGCCCTTCGGCTCGCTCACGCTCGAGCTCGCGGGCGACGACGCCACGATCGCGGCGTTCCTCACCGAGCTGTCCGAGACCACCGACGTCGTGGACCTCGGTACCGCCGCAGACCCGCGCGACGACCCGCGCGTCGTCGCCGGGGCGAGCGACGAGTCGGGCGACGCCGACGACGCGACCGGGGCTCCGCCGTCGGGCCGGGTCGACGAACCGGACCCGCGCGACGCCTGGCAGAGCGAGAGATGGCCCGGGACGGGCAGCACCGGGATCTCGGGGCTCGGTCGCCCCGGCACGCAGGGCACCCAGCCCGGTGACTTCGGCACCGAGCCCGGCACGTTCGGAGGCACGCGATGAACCGCGACTGGTCCACCTTGCTGCCGATCCTGTGGGACGCGCTCGGCGAGACGCTCTACATGGTCTCGATCGCGCTCCTCGCGGGCGGGCTCGGCGGCCTGGTGCTGGGGCTCGCGCTCTACTGCACGCGCAAGGGCAACCTGCTGGCGAACGCCGTCGTGTTCAACGTCCTCAACGTGCTCGTCAACATCGTCCGGCCCATCCCGTTCATCATCTTCCTGACGATGATCTACCCCGTGACGCTCGCGGTCGTCGGGACGACGATCGGCACCGAGGCGTTCGTCCTGCCGCTGTCCGTCATGACCGCGTTCGGGACCTCGCGCATCGTCGAGCAGAACCTCGTGAGCATCGACCCGGGCGTGGTCGAGGCCGCGCGCGCCATGGGCGCCTCGCCGTGGCGCATCATCCGGACCGTGCTCATCCCCGAGGCGCTCGCGCCGCTCATCCTGGGCTACACGTTCATCTTCGTGGCCGTGATCGACATGTCGGCCATGGCCGGCTACATCGGCGGTGGCGGCCTGGGAGACTTCGCGATCCGCTACGGCTACCAGCGCTACAACTGGGCCGTGACGGCCGTGACGGTCGTCGTCATCATCGTGATCGTGCAGGTCGTCCAGTTCTTCGGCAACTGGCTCGCGCGCAAGGTCCTGCGGCGCTGACGCACGGCTCCGGGTGGGCCGACGCACGTGCGGCGGGGCCCCGGGCAGCACGCCTGGGGACCCGCTGTGCGGGCTGTCAGCCACGCCGTCTAGAGTTGCCGGGGTGAGCACCGCCCTGTACCGCCGCTACCGGCCAGAGACCTTCGCCGAGGTCATCGGGCAGGACCACGTCACCGGACCCCTGCGGCAGGCGCTGCGCAGCGGACGCGTGAACCACGCCTACCTCTTCTCGGGCCCTCGCGGCTGCGGCAAGACGACCTCGGCGCGCATCCTCGCGCGCACCCTGAACTGCGCGCGCAACACCGAGGAGACGCCCATCGACACCCCCTGCGGGGAGTGCTCGTCGTGCATCGAGCTCGCACGTGGCGGCTCGGGCAGCCTCGACGTCATCGAGATCGACGCGGCCTCGCACAACGGTGTCGACGACGCCCGTGAGCTGCGCGAGCGCGCGACCTTCGCGCCCGCCCGGGACCGGTACAAGATCTTCATCCTCGACGAGGCCCACATGGTCACGCCGCAGGGCTTCAACGCGCTCCTCAAGCTGGTCGAGGAGCCGCCGCCCCACGTGAAGTTCATCTTCGCGACGACCGAGCCGGACAAGGTCATCGGGACCATCCGCTCGCGCACGCACCACTACCCGTTCCGCCTGGTCCCGCCGGACGTCCTGGGCCCGTACCTCGAGCAGCTCTGCGCCGCGGAGGGCGTGACGATCGGCACCGGGGTGGTGCCCCTCGTCGTCCGCTCGGGCGGCGGCTCGGTGCGTGACTCGCTGTCCGTCATGGACCAGCTCATCGCGGGCGCAGAGGCCGGGAACGTCGACTACGAGCGCGCCGTGGACCTCCTGGGCTTCACGCACGCCTCGCTGCTCGACGACGTCGTGGAGGCCCTCGCGGCCCGCGACGGCGCGAGCATCTTCCGGGTCGTCGAGCAGATCATCACCACGGGGCACGAGCCGCGCCGCTTCGTCGAGGACCTGCTCGAACGCCTCCGGGACCTCATCGTCATCTCGGTCTCGGGCGGTGCCGCGGACGCCGTGCTGCGCGACGTCCCGTCCGACCAGCTCGAGCGCATGAAGGCCCAGGCCCAGAACCTCGGCGCGGCCGAGCTGTCGCGTGCGGCAGACCTGGTCAACGCGGCGCTCACCGAGATGAGCGGAGCCACGTCGCCGCGCCTGCACCTCGAGCTCCTGTGCGCCCGCCTCCTGCTCCCCGGCGTGGACGACGGCGCCGCGGGGCTCGCGGCCCGCATCGACCGGTTGGAACGGGGCGGCCTGGGTACCGGCGGCCTCGCGCCCGTCGCCGCCGCGCCGCGACCGGGAGGCCCCGAGGGGCTCGTCGCAGCGCCCCGCGTCGCGCAGGCCGAGGACGGCGCGCCCGTCGCGCCCGCGAACGGACTCAGCGGCGCCGCAGCCGCACGGGCAGCGCTCCAGGCCCGCAAGGCGGGGGAGGGGGCCGCCCCTGCGCCCGCACGCCCGGCGGGGGCCCCGGTCGCAACGCCCGCAGCCGTCCCGGCTGATGCGGCGCCGGTCCCCGACGCCGGGGCGGACACCGCTGCTGCGCCCGCTGTGCCGACTGCTGCTGCGCCCGCGAGCGACGCCGTCGCCGTGGCGCCCTCGGGCGCACCGGGCGAGAGCGGCGACTGGCCCGTCGTGGTGCCCGTCGGCACGGCCGAGCCCGCGCCGAGCGAGCAGGGGACGGACGAGCCCGCCCCGGCTCCGGTCGCCGCCGGGGACGACTCGGCGGTCGCCGTCGACGATGCCGCACACGCCGGCAGCACCGCAGGCTCCGTGGAGGAGCGCACCCCGGCCGTCGCCCCCGTCGACGAGGCCGACCCGGCTGCACGCCGCGGACCGGTCGCCGCTCCCGACGGTGCTCGGGCGGAGCCCGCTGCTGCGCAGGCTCCGGCGGCACAGGCCGTGCCCGCCGCCCCGGCAGCCGCTCAGCCGCCCGCCCCCGCGTCGAGCGACACGGACGCCCTCAGCACCGACGTGCTGCGCCGCCGCTGGCCCGAGGTCCTCCAGACCCTCAGCTCGAGCCGGGTCACGTGGTCGCTCGTGAGCGGCAACGCCCAGGTCGGGGAGCTCACGCCGGACACCCTCTACCTGGCGTTCCAGACGCCCGCCCTCGCACGGACCTTCTCCACGTCGCGTCACACGGGGGCCGTCCAGGAAGCCGTCTACCAGACCCTCGGCTTCCAGGTCCGGGTCGAGGCGCGTCTCGACGAGGGCGGTGGCGCGGGCCCGAGCACGACCACGCCGGCCGCACCCCCCGCGCCGCGCCGCGACGAGCCGACGAGCGGACCCACGGGTGGCGGCGCGCCGACCGGCGCTGGACCGGCTGCTCCCGCCCAGGGCGGACCGGCATCGGGCGCGAACGCTCAGCACGCGTCGGCGGAACGAGTCGGCGTCGTCTCGGCGCCGACGCCCGCCAACCCTTCCGGCGCCCCCCACGGGTCGGCCGGCCCGGGTGCCACCGGCCCTGCCGGGGCCGACGCCGCCGCGTCCCCGCAGCACAGCAACGTCGCCCTCCAGGAGCGTCCCGTCGCCCGGCCCGCGGCCCCCGTCCCCGAGGTCGAGCCGGTCGTCAACGCGGCCGACGAGGCCTGGCTCGCGGGCCTGCCCGTGACCGAGCCCCCCGCGGACCTCGACGACGGCCACGAACCGCCGCCCGCGGACGTGCGGCGAGCGGCGCCGTCGGGCGTCCGGGCCGTGGCCCGCCCGGCCGCACCCTCAGCGCCGTCCGCCCCCACGCCCGCCGTCCCCACCGGGCCCGCGCCCGGGGTGCGCGAGACGCGCCGCCAGACGCTCGAACGGCAGGCCGCCGAGCAGAAGGCCCGGCAGTCCTCGGCGCGCGTCTCGGTCTCGATGGACGACGACTCGCCGTCCGACGACGACCCGGACCTCGCGTCGTCGGGTCTGGTCGGGGCCCCGCTCGTGGCGCAGCTCCTGGGCGGCGTCGTGATCGACGAGACCATCGACACCGGGCTCTGACATGAGCCCGCGCGGCGAGCTCCACCACGTCGAGCTGTGGATCGAGGACCTCGACGCCGCCGAGAGCTCGTGGGCGTGGCTCCTCGACGAGCTCGGCTACACCCGCTTCCAGACGTGGGCCACGGGCCAGAGCTGGCTGCGCGGGGCGACGTACATCGTGCTCGAGGCGAGCCCCGCTGTCCACGGCAAGGGGCACGACCGCATGCGCCCCGGGGTCAACCACCTGGCGTTCACGGGCGGTCGGCGCGACGAGGTCGACGACCTCGTGGCCCGCGCGTCCGAGCACGGCTGGAGCCTCATGTTCGCCGACGCCCACCCGTACGCGGGCGGCCCCGACCACTACGCGGCGTACCTCGAGAACGATGACGGCTTCGAGGTGGAGATCGTCGCGGACGAGGACTGACCGCGCCGCCACGTCGTCGAGCACGCCGTCGACCAGGAGCCGGTCCGCGGCGGGGACGGTGAGGGGACGTTCTCGACGGCGCAGACCACCGGGCACGGAGCGTCGCGCGGCCCGGACCGTCGCCGCCGCCACGTAGGCTGGGGGGCGTGTATGAAGGCGCGGTCCAGGACCTGATCGACGAGCTCGGCCGACTCCCCGGGGTCGGCCCCAAGAGTGCCCAACGCATCGCGTTCCACCTCCTCGCGGCCGACGCCGCGGACGTGCGGCGGCTCGCCGACGCGCTCACCGAGGTCAAGCTGCGCGTGCGGTTCTGCGAGATCTGCGGCAACGTCGCGGAGTCCGAGCAGTGCCGCATCTGCCGCGACCCCCGGCGCTCGGCCGAGGTGATCTGCGTCGTCGAGGAGCCCAAGGACGTCGTCGCGATCGAGCGCACGCGCGAGTTCCGCGGCAAGTACCACGTGCTCGGAGGGGCCATCAACCCCATCGACAACGTCGGCCCCGACGACCTGCGCATCCGCGAGCTCCTGACCCGGCTCGCCGACGGCGCGGTCCAGGAGGTCATCCTCGCGATGGACCCCAACGTCGAGGGCGAGGCCACGGCCACGTACCTCACGCGCATGCTCTCGCCCATGGGGCTGCGCGTGTCCCGCCTGGCGTCCGGGCTGCCGGTGGGTGGAGACTTGGAGTACGCCGACGAGGTGACCCTCGGGCGGGCGTTCGAAGGACGGAGGGTCGTCAGTGGTTGAGACCGGAGAGGCCGTGGGGTCGGACCTGCGGTCCGTCGCCGCCTCGGTGTCCGCGCAGGCGCGCACCTTCCTCACGACGACCGCGGAGGTCGCCTCGGGCGCAGCCCCGCAGGCCGCGATCCCGCTCCTGCTCCTCGCCACGTCGGACCTGCTGGCCGCCGGTGCACGGCTCGGCGCCATGATGGACGTCGTGCCCGACCAGCGCTTCGAGCCCGACGCGGGCCCGGAGACGGACCTCGACCCGCTGCGCGAGGGGCTCGCCCGGCTCCTCGACGGGCTCGACGACTACCCGGAGATCGAGGACCCCGTCCTGGGGGCCGTCGTCGGGCAGGCGTCCGTGTCGGGGGACATCGCGTGCATCGCCGAGGCCCTCGCCAAGGGGCTCCAGCACTACGACTCGGGCCAGGAGCTCGAGGCCCTGTGGTGGTGGCAGTTCTCCTACCTGTCGCTGTGGGGCGAGCGCGCCGCGAGCGCGCTGCGCGTCCTGCAGCTCGTGCTCGCGCACCTGCGCCTCGACGTCGAGGACGACGTCGCCGCCGAGGCGGAGTACGACGCCCTGCACGCCTGACCACGGCCGCCCGTGCCCACGGGTGGGTGCCCGCAGACGCCGGACGGGCGCGCCCACGCGGTCGCGCCCGTCCGGACGTCACGCCTCACGCCACGCGCGTCCCGCGAGGCAGCTTCCCGGACGGGATCCGCAGGCGCCGCACGGCCAGCACCACACCGCCCGCGCCCAGGAGCAGGTTCGCACCCAGCCCCCACGGCCACACGGGGGAGTCGTCGATCTCCGGGTTCTCGACCGGTGACACGTAGCCCGGTTCGTACGCGCCGCACCAGTCCTGCTCGGCCTGGGGCCCCATCCGTGCGACGCGCACGCCCGTGCGGATCAGCGACAGCGGGTCGGACGCCGAGAAGTACTCCTCGTCGTCGCTGACCGTCGTCTCGGGCGCCGCGTCGGCGACGATCACGAACGGGTTCACCGCGAGCAACCACCACGTGAGCTCGGTGTGGGTCTGCGGCGACTCGAACGTCTGCCACTCGCACTCGGGTATCTCGTCGCTCTCCCAGTCGTGGTCGTCGGCCACGGCCCAGGCCCTGATCTCGGTCTGGTACGTCACGAGCGGGGTCGTGAGCCCGAACAGGATCAGGCTCACGACGGTGAGCCCCGCGACGGTCAGGTAGGTCAGGACCGCGGAGCCCGACGTCTTGGTCGTGAGCGCCGAGAACCCGAGCCCGATCGCGCACACCACCGCGAGGAGCACCGCGAGCAGCAGGACCGTCGTGACCAGCGACAGGAACGAGACCCCGCCCGCGACGAGCGCCCACGCGATGAACGGGACGCTCACGACGAGGAACGCGAGCGCCGCGCTCCACGCCGCGACGAGCTTGCCGACGACGATCTCCGCCGCGGTCAGGAGCGTCACCTGGAGCGTCGCGAGGGTCCCGGCGTTCCGGTCGCCGTTGATCGCGGAGGCGCTGAGCGTCGGGGCCACGAGCAGACCGAGGAACAGGACGAAGAAGACCACGGCCCCGAAGATGATCGGGCCTTGCTGCACGTCGGAGTCGTCGTACCCGGTCATGAAGGAGAGCGCCCCGGACGTCAGGAGCGTGATGCCGCCGACGACCACGAACCACACGACGAGCGCGATCTTCCAGCGGGTCGAGCGCACGCGCTGCCGCAGCTCCAGGGTCGCGACGGTCTTGACGCCGTGCCACGACAGCGCCCAGTCGCCGCGGTCCTGCGGGGGCGCGGCGGTGTCCGGCGACTCGGGCCGGGCGGGGGACAGGGACTGCTGGGTGCTCATCGACGCTCCTCCTCGAGGGCGAGGTAGGCCTGTTCGAGGATGCCCCCGGCGGGGGCGCTCGCGACGACGGGGACCCCGGCGACGACCGCGTCGCGCAGGAGGGCCGCTGCCGAGGTGTCGCTGTCGAGGTCGACGAGAGCCGCGCCGTCGGGCTCGACGGCGAACGGGACCCCCGCCCCGGTGAGCCAGGCGTGCAGCGCGAACGGGTCGAGCGCGCGCACGCGCCACGTGCGGCGCGTCGTCGCGGCCTCGCCCACGGTCTCGGAGGCGACCGTGCGGCCGCGCGAGAGGAACACGGCGTCGTCGGCCATCTCGTCGAGCTCCGTCAGGACGTGGCTCGAGATGAGGACGGTCTTGCCGCGTGCGGCGAGCTCGCGCACGAGCACGCGCAGGTCGACGCGCGAGCGCGGATCGAGGCCGCTCGCGGGCTCGTCGAGCAGCAGGACGTCGGGGTCGTGGACCAGCGCGCGGGCCAGGCCGAGGCGCTGCTTCTGACCGCGGGACAGGACGCTCGCGGGGCGGTCGGCGTATTCCTCGAGGTGCACCAGGGCGAGCAGCTCGGTCGCGCGCGCTGCCCCCACCGCTGCCGGGAGCCGGTAGGCGGCGGCGAAGGTCGTGAGGACCTCGCGCGCCGTCAGGGAGTCCCAGGTGCCGAACGCGTCGGGCATCCACCCGGTGCGTGCACGCGTGGCGAAGCTCTGCGTGACCGGGTCGGAGCCCGCGACGCGCACCGTGCCCGCGTCGGGCGTGAGGAGGCCCGCGAGGATGAGCAGGAGCGTCGTCTTGCCCGAGCCGTTGGGGCCCACCAGCGCCGTGACCCGGCCGGGCCGGGCCACGAGGTCCACGCCGGCGACCGCGCGCACCGAGCCGAACGCGCGGTGCACGCCCTCGGCGACGATCCCGCCGGGTGCGGCGTCGCCGTCGGGCGCGTGCTGCGTGGAGGGTGCCGCGGGCGTCTCCTGCCCGACGGCGCCGCTCCCCGACGGTGCGCCGTCGTCCGGGGCGGGCTGTGGTGCGGGTGGCGTCGAAGGTGGGTCTGCCTGTCCGGGAGGTCGGTGGTCTGCTGGATCCCCCTGGGGAGCCGCTGTGCTCGTCATGGCGCCGAGCGTAGCGGTGCGCGACCTGACGTGGGGGCGCCCGCCCGGGTGACGTCCGCGTCCTGCGGGAGGCCCGCGCGGCTCGTGGGTGGGCGCTCCGCCGTCGTGCGAGACTGCCGTGTGACCTGGGACCTCGCCGCGACGCTTCCTCTCGTGGCGCACGCGCCTCTCGCCGCGGGCGACGGGATCGTGCTGCCCGGGTCGGGCGGGCTCGAGCTCGACCTCCTGACGATCTGCCTCCTGGTCCTCGCGGGCCTGACCGCCGGGTGGATCGACGCCGTGGTCGGTGGGGGAGGGCTCGTCCAGCTCCCCGCGCTGCTGCTCGTCCCCGGGATCAGCCCCGTCCAGGCGCTCGCGACGAACAAGCTCGCGAGCATCATGGGGACGTCGGTGAGCGCCACGACGTACTACCGGCGCGTGGGCCCGGACCTGCGGACCGCCGGGCCCATGGCGCTCGCGGCCCTCGTCGGGGCCGTGGGTGGGGCGGCGCTCGCGTCGAAGATCCCCGCCGAGCTCTTCAAGCCCATCATCCTCGTGGTGCTGATCGCCGTCGCGGTCTACACGATCGCCAAGCCCCGGCTCGGGCACACGACGAACCTGCGCTGGGAGGGCAACGGGCACCGGTGGGCCGCGGCCGGGATCGGGCTCGTGATCGGGGTCTACGACGGGCTGCTCGGCCCCGGGACCGGGACGTTCTTCGTCATCTCGCTCGTGAGCATCCTGGGGTACGCGTTCCTGCCCGCGTCGGCGCTCGCGAAGATCGCGAACTTCGCGACCAACGCGGGCGCGCTGATCTTCTTCGTCCCGTACGGCGCGGTGCTGTGGGGGCTGGGCCTCGCGATCGGGGCCGCGAACCTGCTGGGCGCGTACGTCGGGGCGCGCATGGCCGTCGCCAAGGGCAGCGGGTTCGTGCGGGTCGTGTTCGTGGTCGTCGTGGGCGCGCTCATCTGCAAGCTCGGGTACGACGTCGTGACGAGTCTGGGGGCGTGAGGGTGCGCGAGGAGGGGGCCGGTCTGGAGGGGGCCGGGCGACCGGGGCCGAGACGGGTGGTCCGGTCCGAGACGGGTGGTTACGCACCTGACCGCGAGGCGCATCTCGTACGCGACCACCCGTCTCGTGAGCAGTCGCAGGCCCCGGACCTGGTGAGCGCCGCCCGCACCGTCGCGGCCGCTGCGTACGGCCGGACCCGACCCCTGCGCCTGGGCTGGGTGCAGTGGCGTCCTCTCGTCGGGGTGCTCCTCGCCGTGGTGGGGTACGTCCTGGTGGCCATCCCCGCGCTGCTCGCCTACGACCTCGGGGTCAACGGGCCCGACTGCGAGACGGGGTGGAGGGTCGAGGCGGACCGGGCCTGCTTCGGTGAGCCGCGCCCCGCCTCGGAGGTGTTCCGCTTCTTCACGGCGCTCGTCACGGCGCCGGCCGCGCTCGGGATCCTCGTGGCCTGGCCGCGGCGGCGGGGCCTCGTGCTCCTGGTGCTGGCGTGCGTGGCGCTCGGGCTCTACTCCTACCTCGTGCTGGCCAACCTGCGCACCTGATCGGCCTGCCTGGCCCAACGGGCTGGTCGCCGAGAACGAGGTTGCGGTCGTACTCAGGCTCAGAACGACCGCAACCTCGTTCTCGGCACCCGGGTCACCTAGGGTCGCCACCATGCACCTTCGCGCGCAGGCCGTCGTCCTCGATCTCGACGGGACGCTCCTCGACCACGAAGGGGCCGCACGGGCTGCGCTCGCGGCCTGGCTGCCTGGCCTCGGGGTCGAGGTCACCGACGGGCTGGTCGACGCGTGGTTCGCCGCAGAGGAGGAGCACTTCTCCGCCTGGCGCGCGGGGGAGATCGACTTCGCCGAGCAACGGCGCCGTCGGCTCCGTGACGTGCTGCCGCTCGCGGGCCTCGAGGGAGGATCCGATGACGACCTCGATCAGGTCTTCGCCGGCTATGTCGCGCACTACGAGGCGTCGTGGACCGCGTTCCCCGACGTCGAACCGATGCTCGTAGCGTTGTGGGCCCGGAACGTCCCGCTGGCCGTCCTGACCAACGGGACCGAGGACCAGCAGCACGCCAAGCTCCGCGTCATGGGGCTCGAGGGGCGGCTGGGGTCCGTGTTCACGGCCGAGGGGCTGGGGGTGGCCAAGCCCGCACCCGCGAGCTATCTGCGGGTCTGTGCCGCACTGGGGGTCGTGCCGGAGGAGGCCTTGCACGTCGGGGACAGGTACGACCTCGATGTCGTGGCCGCCCGTGCGGCCGGGCTGCAGGCCGTCCACCTGGACCGGGACGGCCGCGGGCCGTTCGACGAGCCCGAGCGCATCGTGTCGCTCGCCGAGCTGCCGGGGTACCTCGGGTGGTGAGGCCCAGCCGCCACGTCCGTCACGCCCGCCGAGCACGAGGTTGCGGTCGTTCTGCCCCTGAGAACGACCGCAACCTCGTGCTCGGCACCCGGTAGCCAGCATCCCCGCAGGTCAGCGACCGGCACCGACCCGGACTGCCCGCATCCTGACCCCCCTCCCGGCGTCACGGGGCTGCGGGCTATCATCGACCGACTCGTAGAACACCCGGCGGGCCGTTGAGAGAGACGGAGGCCGGCGACGTAACGGAGCAGCAAGTGGCACTTGTCGTGCAGAAGTATGGTGGCTCGTCGGTCGCTGATGCGGAGAGCATCAAGCGGGTGGCGAAGCGCATCGCAGAGACCAAGCGGGCTGGTCACGACGTGGTCGTCGTGGTCTCGGCCATGGGTGACACGACGGACGAGCTCATCGATCTCGCCCAGCAGGTCACCCCCCTCCCTCCCCAGCGTGAGATGGACATCCTGCTCACGGCCGGCGAGCGCATCTCGATGTCGCTGCTGGCGATGGCGATCAACAACCTCGGCGTGAAGGCCAAGTCGTTCACGGGCCAGCAGGCCGGCGTGATCACGGACGCCGTGCACGGCAAGGCGCACATCGTGGACGTCGTGCCGCACCGCATCCGTGAGACGGTCGAGAAGGGCTCGGTCGCGATCGTGGCCGGGTTCCAGGGCGTCACGCAGAGCACCAACGACGTGACGACGCTCGGCCGCGGCGGCTCGGACACCACGGCCGTGGCGCTCGCGGCGGGCCTGGGCGCGGACGTGTGCGAGATCTACACGGACGTCGACGGCGTGTTCACCGCGGACCCGCGGATCGTTCCGTCGGCCCGCAAGATCGACCACATCTCCTACGAGGAGATGCTCGACATGGCGGCGTCCGGGGCCAAGGTCCTGGTGCTGCGCTGCGTCGAGTACGCGCGCCGCTACGGCGTCCCCATCCACGTCCGTTCGTCGTTCTCGACGAAGGCCGGGACGATCGTGTCGAACGACGCGCGCTCCGTGCCCAACGTCCCCCAGCAGGCTCCCGGCTCCCTGGCCGGCAACGAGGCAGAGGTCATCATGGAAGCTCCGATCATCTCCGGCGTCGCGCACGACCGCAGCGAGGCCAAGGTCACCGTCGTCGGCGTCCCCGACGTCCCGGGCACGGCGGCACGTATCTTCGAGGTCGTGGCCGGTGCGGGCGCGAACATCGACATGATCGTCCAGAACGTCTCGGTCGCGGCCACGGGCCTGACCGACATCTCGTTCACGCTGCCCATGGACGACGGCGCGCTCGCGACCACGGCCCTGGACGCGGTGCGCGAGGAGATCGGGTTCGCGTCGTTGCAGTACGACGACCAGATCGGCAAGGTCTCGCTCATCGGGGCGGGCATGAAGTCGAGCCCGGGCGTCTCGGCGCAGCTCTTCGGTGCGCTGCGGGACGCGGGCATCAACATCGAGATGATCTCGACGTCGGAGATCCGCATCTCCGTCGTGACCCGTGCCGACAGCCTCGACGACGCGGTGCGGGCCATCCACACCGCGTTCGAGCTGGACGGCGAGAGCGAAGCAGTCGTCTACGCCGGCACCGGCCGTTGAGCGAGGAGAGCACCATGAGCAACCAGAACTCTGCCGGCCTCGTCGTCGGCGTCGTCGGGGCGACCGGTCAGGTCGGCGCCGTCATGCGTCGCCTGCTCGAGGAGCGCGACTTCCCGGTCGCGCAGATCCGCTACTTCGCCTCGGCGCGCTCCGCGGGCAGCACGCTGCCCTGGAAGGGTGAGGACGTCGTCGTCGAGGACGCGGCCACGGCCGACGTGTCGGGTCTCGACATCGCGCTGTTCTCCGCGGGGGGCGCGACCGCCAAGGCGCAGGCCGAGCGGTACGCGGCGGCCGGCGTCGTCGTGATCGACAACTCCTCGGCGTGGCGCATGGACCCCGACGTCCCGCTGGTCGTCGCCGAGGTCAACCCGGGTGCCGTCCGCGAGGCGCGCAAGGGCATCATCGCGAACCCGAACTGCACCACGATGGCCGCGATGCCGGTCCTCAAGCCGCTCGCGGACGAGGCCGGCCTGGAGCGCCTGATCGTCGCGACGTACCAGGCGGTGTCGGGAGCGGGGCTGGCCGGTGCGGCCGAGCTGCGCGACCAGGTCGTCGCGGGCGCCGAGCAGGACCTCACGGGCCTGGTGCACTCGGGCGCCGCGGTCTCCCTGCCCGCGCCGGACAAGTTCCCCCGGAACATCGCGTTCAACGTGGTGCCGCTCGCCGGGTCGATCGTCGACGACGGCGAGGAGGAGACCGACGAGGAGAAGAAGCTCCGCAACGAGTCGCGCAAGATCCTGGGGCTCCCGGACCTGCTGGTCGCGGGTACGTGCGTGCGTGTCCCGGTCTTCACGGGGCACTCGCTCGCGATCCACGCCGAGTTCGGCCGGGCCATCACTCCGGACCGCGCGCGCGAGCTGCTCGCGGCGGCTCCGGGGGTCGAGCTCTCGGACGTCCCCAACCCGCTCGAGGCCGCAGGTGCCGACCCGTCGTTCGTGGGTCGTATCCGCACGGACCAGAGCGTGCCGGGCGGTCGCGGCCTGGTGCTGTTCGTCTCGAACGACAACCTCCGCAAGGGTGCCGCGCTCAATGCGGTGCAGGTCGCGGAGCTGGTCGCGGCCGACCTCACGAGCAAGGCGGCGGCTTCCGCCTGACCGGTCCACTGCCCGACGGCGCCCCTCACCTTCCGGTGGGCGGGCGCCGTCGTGCTGTCCGCACCTGGTCGGTGCCGAACCCGAGGTTGGTCGGGTAACCGGGAAGAGTTTCCTGACCAACCTCGGGTTCGACACCAGGGACCGCTGCTTGCACAACCGGTGGTTCTATGGTTCATTAGTCGAGTAATTAACCAAGGAACGTGTGATCGGCGAGAGGATGGGCACCATGTTCGACGGACCTGAACCCATCTACCTGCAGATCGCCCGGCAGATCCGCGCCGAGATCCTGAGCGGCGACCTCAGCGAGGAGGAGCAGGTCATGTCCACCACCCAGTACGCGACGACGTTCCGCATCAACCCCGCGACGGCCGCCAAGGCGTTCGCGACGCTGGTCGACGAGGGCGTCCTCTACAAGCGGCGCGGGGTCGGCATGTTCGTCGCGACCGGCGCGCGCGAGAAGCTGTTCGCCGAGCACCGCGACCGCTACTTCGCGGAGGTCCTGCGCCCCGCGCTCGACCAGGCCGACCTCCTGGGCATCACGCCCGCCGAGATCGTGGACCACGTCCTCGCCCGCGACGTCGCGGGCTCCGTGCGGTCCGCCGGCCCCGCCGCCACCCACCCCCCGACGGGAGAGACCTCATGACCGCCCCCACCCGCCCCGACCCGTTCGGTGTCGAGCTCCGGGACGTGACGCTGAGCTTCGGCAAGGACGAGAAGCACCCCGCGCTCGACGGGCTGAGCCTCACGGTCCGCCCGGGCACGATCACGGGCCTGCTCGGCCGCAACGGTGCCGGCAAGACGACCGCGCTCTCGCTGATCGCGGCCATGCGGCGCCCGGACGCCGGCACCGTGCTGGTCGACGGCGAGGACCCGTTCGAGAACGCCTGGACCATGGCGGGCACGCAGCTCGTCCGCGAGAGCGGCGACACGATCACCTCGACGAAGGTCAAGGACAGCCTGGGCTACTACGCGGAGCTGCGTGAGCACTGGGACGCAGACCTCGCGGCGCGTCTGGTCGACCTGTTCGAGATCGACCTGCGCAAGACGCCCGAGAGCCTCTCGCGCGGCAAGCGCTCGGCGCTGGGCGCGGTCATCGGGCTGGCGTCGCGCGCGCCGCTGACGATCTTCGACGAGGTGTACCTCGGGATGGACGCGCCGAGCCGGTACGCGTTCTACGACGCCCTGGTCGAGGACTACACCGAGCACCCGCGCACCGTCGTCCTGTCGAGCCACCTGATCGACGAGGTCGAGCGGATCTTCGAGGACGTCGTGATCGTCGACCGGGGCCGTGTGCTCCTCGCGGAGAGCGTCGAGTCGGTCCGCGGCCGGGGCGTGAGCATCACGGGGTCCGCGGCCGTGGTCGAGCAGTTCGTCGACGGGCACCGGGTCCTGGCGCGCCAGCGCCTGGGCGGCACGGCGCAGGTCACGCTGTTCGGCGCGCTCGACGACGCCCAGCGCGCCGAGGCGACCGCGGCCGGGCTCGAGCTGGGCGCCGTGCCGCTGCAGGACCTGTTCGTGCACCTGACCCGAGGGGAGCAGCCATGACGGAGAACCTGGCGGGACAGGCCGTGCCCGTCCCCCGAGAGGCGCAGCGTGCCGCGGCGCGCCGTGCGGCCGAGCAGCGTTCGCTGCGGACCGCGACCTGGTCGATGTCCGTGGGCACGTGGCAGATCGGTGTCTGGTTCTGGGCCATCGTGCTGATCATCGCGGGCATCATCGGCTACGTCGAGGTCCGCACCGACATCCTCGACGGCAGCGTGATCGACGGCGTCGTGAGCGGCTCGGCGAAGTTCTTCCTGTTCGTCATGGGCATCATCACGCCCCTCGCGAGCATCGCGGTCCACGTCGCGGCGGGGGGTACCCGCCGGTCGCTCATCCGGTCGACCTGGTGCACGGCCGTGGTCCTGGGACTCACCTTCGCCCTCGTGGCGGCGGCGCTGGGCTACGTCGAGTGGCTCGTCTTCCGGGCGCAGGGCTGGTCGCCCGAGCTCGACCGGGCCCAGCTCTACGCCGACGGCGGCCAGGTCGGCACGGCGTTCCTGGTGCAGCTCTTCTTCTGCAGCGTGTACTGGCTCGCGGGCGCGTCGATCGGGATGGGCTACTACCGCCTGGGCGTGTGGGGCGGGACCTTCGCGATCGTGCCGTTCCTGCTCCCCGTGGTCCTCGTCGAGCTCGCCTTCCAGAGCGGCTACTTCGGCAGGCCCTTCGCCCAGGCGGTCGGCCTCTCCGACGCCCAGGTGCTCACCGCGGTGATCGGTGGCCTCGTGGCCCTGGTCGCAGCCGCGTTCGCGTTCCACCTGGTCACGAGGTCGGTGGCCATCGCTCCCGTCACGAGCTGACGGCCCTGGCGTCCCCGACGTCTTAGCGCGGCGCGTCCCGACCGGGACCGGCGCACCCACCACAGCGTTCATCCCGTCCAGCGGACGGCGCCCGGTCCTCCGGTGCGCCGCCCGGCGGACGAGCACACCCTCAGGGAGGGCACCATGACCACCGCACATCCTGTCCCGTCCGTCCCACCCGCACCGTCGACCGGCACGCTGCCCGACGGCGCCGCGCCCGCGATCGAGGTCGTCGCCCTGCGCAAGGCGTACGGGAGCACCGTCGCCGTGCGCGACGTGAGCTTCGCCGTCGGGCAGGGGGAGATCTTCGGGATCCTCGGCCCCAACGGGGCCGGCAAGACCACGACCGTCGAGTGCCTCGCCGGGCTGCGTCAGGCCGACGCCGGGTCGGTCCGGATCCTCGGTCGCGACCCGCAGAAGGACCCGGCCTCGGTGCGCGAGCTCCTGGGCGTCCAGCTCCAGGAGGCCGAGCTCAACGAGCGCATGACCGTGGCCGAGGCGATGCGCCTCTACGCGTCGTTCTACGAGGACCCGGCCGACGTCGGCGAGCTGCTCGACCTGCTCGAGCTCACGCCGCACCGGGACCGGCAGTTCGCCAAGCTGTCCGGCGGGCAGAAGCAGCGGCTGTCGATCGCGCTCGCGCTCGTCGGCAACCCGCAGGTCGCGATCCTCGACGAGCTGACCACGGGCCTGGACCCGCAGGCCCGGCGGACCACGTGGGAGCTCGTCGAACGCGTGCGCGACCGCGGCGTGACGATCCTGCTCGTGACCCACTTCATGGACGAGGCCGAGCGCCTGTGCGACCGCCTCGTCATCATCGACCAGGGTGTCGTCGTCGCGACCGGCTCGCCGGCCGAGCTCATCGAGCAGGTCGACACCTCGCGCGTGCTGCGGCTGCGGGTCGAACCTCACGAGGAGGTCGGTGTGCTGAAGGTCCTCGCGGGTCTCGCGGACGTGCAGGCCGTGACGCGCGACGGCCACGAGATCGAGGTGACGGGGACGCGGCGGGTCCTGCCCGCCGTCGTGCTGGCCCTCGCGGAGCAGGACGTCGTGCCCGACGTCCGGACCGTCTCCCGCTCGCTCGAGGACGTGTTCGTGCACGTCACGGGCAGGACGTACGACCACACGGGGGCGGCGGACGCCGCGTCCGCCGACGACTCGAACAACACCGAAGGAGCAGTGCGATGACCACTCCGACCACGACACGGGCCCCGGCCCGGCGCCGCAGGATCGCGGGCACCGGCTGGCACGGCCTGCGGACACTGACCCTGACCGAGGCCCGTCTGTTGCTCCGGGACCCGGGGACCGTGTTCTTCGCGCTCCTGTTCCCGACGGTCCTGCTCGTGGGCGTCGGCTTCGCGATGCCCGGCATGCGCGACGTGGTGGCCGACGCGCCGCCGCCCTGGGAGGGACTCACGGCGGTCGCGTTCTACGTGCCCGTCGTGCTCGCGACCGCCGTGGCGACCGTCGCGCTCACGACCATGCCCGTGTACTTCGCGACGTTCCGCGAGAAGGGTGTGCTGCGGCGCCTCTCGACCACGCCCATGAAGCCGCAGGGGCTGATCGGTGCCCACCTGTTCATCAACCTCGTCGCGGTGGTCGCCGCAGCGCTGCTCGCGGTCCTCGTGGGGAGCCTCGTGTTCGACCTCGCGACGCCGGTGAACCTGGTGGTCGTCGTGGCCGCCTTCCTGCTGGGCGTCCTGGCGATGTTCTCGCTCGGGATGCTCATCGCGTCGCGCGCCGACCGGGCGAGCACCGCGTCGGCGATCGGGATGACGCTCTACTTCCCGATGCTCTTCCTCGCGGGGCTGTGGACGCCGGGACCGCTCATGCCCGAGGTGCTGCGGACCATCGGCGGGTACACGCCGCTCGGGGCTGCGGCGCAGGCCATGACGACGGGCTGGTTCGGGGACGGCGTGCCGGCCTCGCAGCTCGTGGTCATGGCGGTGTGGACCGTGGTGCTGCTGCCGCTCGCGGCGAGGCTGTTCCGCTGGTCGTGACGGGGGAGCCCGGCGAGGTGGACCCCTGCCCGTGAGGGCGCGGGTCCACCTCGGGCCGCCCTAGCGGACGAAGAACGGTCCTGCGGTCGGGTCCGCGAGGTAGCCCAGCGCGTGCCCCAGGCGCTCGCTGGTCGAGGCCGCGAGGTCCGCGGGCAGGTCGTCGGGGGCGAACCAGCCGACGGCGAGCGACTCGTCGTCGGCCACGTGTGCCGCGGCGGCCGCGTCGGCGGAGACGGGGCGGCACAGGAAGCACAGGTCGAGGTACTGCGAGCGGTCCCCGTTGGGGTACTCGACGGTCGGCGTCACCGTGACCCCGGTCAGGGCGTCGACGCGGACCGCGACGCCGGTCTCCTCCAGCACCTCGCGGGCGAGGCCCACGGCCGGGTCCTCGCCTGGTTCGAGGATCCCGCTGATGATCGCCCACTGCCCGGTGTCGGCGCGCCGCCCCAGGAGGAGGCGTCCGGCGTCGTCGATCACGACGCCCGACACGCCCGGCATCCACAGGAGGCCGGTCCCGACGTGGGACCGGAGGGCGGCGACGAACTCGGGGATCGGCATGGACCGAGCCTAGATGTACCCGGCCAGGAGGTTGGTTACAGCCTGCTGATCGAGGGTTGGCCGTCGAGGGCTTGGTGGCGACGGTGGGTGTTGTAGTGCTCGATCCAGGGTGCCAGGGCGGCAGCTCGTTCGTCGTTGGAAGTGAAGA